>CBIHMX010000705.1:0-1988 GCA_966211115.1 uncultured Gemmatimonadaceae bacterium
TCTCCGGCATGGTTTCAAAGACGGCAACGAGCCGATCTGGTTCTGGGTAGGGAAGGGGCCGCAGCAGCGCAGCGTCAACGACACTAAAAACTGTCGTTATGGCCCCGATCCCGATGGCCAGCGTCAGGACGGCGGCGGCGGTGTAACCGCGGGACTGCCGAAGCGTGCGGAGGGCGTACCGAAGGTCGGTACCGAGGGATGACAGGCGGGGTCGAGTGGCCGGCATCGGGCGCAGGTCTGGAGGTTCACCTGTCGACAATGTTCGGCTTCAAAGGGTTGGCCGTTCGCGCCGCGCGTTCGTGGCATCTGGACCTGTGACCGGCCACCGCTTGGCATGACTTCGAAATGACTACATATTGCAGGCATGTCGAAACGTGTGCTGACGATTCGCGGCATTCCGGATGCGACGCTTCGGAATCTCCGGAAAGCAGCAAAAGGGAGCCGGCGCAGCCTGAACAGTGAACTCCTGGTCGTGCTCGAAAACGCCACGCGCTCGGGCGCCGTAGCCACTGCTGTCAGGGAGCCCGAGCCAATGCCATACCTCTCCGGTGGACCGGTCGCGTCAGCATCCTTAGCGAGTGTGGATCGAGAAGCGCTGGCCGCGATCTGTCGCCGCTTCCACATCAAATCATTGGCCCTGTTCGGATCGCGGGCTCTCGGCGTGGCGCGGAGCGACAGCGACGTTGACGTTCTGGTGGAATTCGAGCCGGGGATGACCCCCGGCTTCGGTATCATCACGATCGCCGAAGCCCTACGGCCCGTACTCGGCGGCAAAGTTGATCTCGTCACCCGGCGCGGCCTCTCACCACGCTTCGTCAGTCAGATTCTTCCAACGGCGGTGTGGCTGTACGATGCGGGATGATCGCCTAACGCTGGAACAGATGCTCGAGACGGCGCGGCGTATTCGTTCGATGGCGAGCGGGCACACCCGGAAGTCATTCGATGCCGATGAAGTGCGACAGCTGGCACTTCTTCACCTCATCCAGGTTCTGGGAGAGGCGTCGAGTCGAGTTTCGGCGGGGTTTCGCGAATCCCATCCGGAGCTTCCGTGGGGAGCCATGGCGGGCATGCGTAACCGGATCGTCCATGGTTATGACCACGTCGATCCGGACATCGTCTGGCGGGTCGCGACCGACGACGTGGAGCCCGTCATCGCGGCGCTGGAGCGATTGGTCGATTCGGCTTGAAAACGATTTCGACGGCCGCGCTGAACGGGGTTCGTCATCATGCCGGACGGAGCAGGGGCCAGTTCTGGCAACCGCCAACATGCAGCCTCATTGCCTCAGTGTGTCATCGCGTAACCTCAATCGGTCCGTAGCGCCGTGGCGGGATCCGTCCTCGATGCCCGAATCGCCGGCTCCAACGCCGCGACCAACGCAACGATCAGCAGCAGGACCATCACCGCCATGTAGACCGGTGTGTCCCCCGCGGCGACACCAAAGAGCTGCGACGCAATCAACTGCGCTCCGGCTCGCGCCACCGCCGCGCCGACCACAAGTCCGACGATCACCACCGCCAGCGCATTGCGGAAGACGCCTAACACAATCTCCGGCCGCTGGGCGCCGAGCGCAGCGCGAATGCCCAGCTCCTGGGTGCGCTCGCTTACCGCGTAGCTGATCACGCCGTAGAGCCCGATGGCGGCGAGCAGCGCTGCCGCTATCGCAAAAATCGTCAGCAGCGATGCCATGAGTCGCACCGACGCGACGTCGTTGTCGATGACCGCCTCGAGTCGCTGCACATTGTCGAGCGGAATCGACTGATCCAGCTCGCGAAGCTCACGACGAACGGCTGGAACGAGTGACAGTTCGTCCACCGAGGCACGAACGACGAGAAACATGAACGACGATGTCCGCTGGGTCGATGGCAGGTAGACCGCCGGCTCGGTGCTTGCCGCGAGCGATTGCTCCTTCACGTTTTGCACCACGCCAACGATGGTCTGCAGGCCGGTCGTTTCCCAGGAGAAATCGATCCGCTTCCCGACGGCACTT
>CBIHMX010000706.1:0-1981 GCA_966211115.1 uncultured Gemmatimonadaceae bacterium
GTCCGACGCCGCACGAGCCATCGAAGAAGCCAGAAACACCGAAGGCGTTCCGGGGCGCAGGTTCCTGGACCCCAAGGTGCTCGCGCGCATCGACGACCTGGAACTCGTCGCGCGGTTTGTCGTCGAGGGATTCATCTCGGGACTGCACCGGTCGCCGCACCTCGGCTTCTCCACCGATTTCGCCGAACATCGCCAGTACATGCCCGGTGACGATACCAGGCACCTCGACTGGAAGCTGTTTGCGCGAACCGATCGACTCTACCTCAAGCAATTCGAAGCCGACACCAACTCCAATTTCATCGTCATCCTCGATGTGTCGGCGTCCATGGGATATGGCACGAGCGGCCTGACCAAGATCGAGTACGCGAAGTACCTCGGCGCTTGCCTTGCGTACTTCTCGCATCGCCAGCGCGATCGCGTCGGCCTGGTGACGGTCGACAGTGACATCGTCGACATCGTGCCACCGTCGGCCAAGCACCTGAACCAGGTGCTTCACGGGCTCGATCGCGCGGTCGCCAAGGGGCGCGGTTCGCTGGCGGTGCCGCTGCTCAAAGTGTCGGAGAGCCAGCACCGCCGCAGCATCCTGCTCATCCTGTCCGACCTGTACGAGCCGGCCGACAAGATCCGCGACGCGCTGGGACCGCTGCGCGATGCGGGGCACGACGTCGTCGTCATGCACCTGCTCGACCCGGCGGAGCTGAACTTCACCTTCGATGCGGCGGGGACGTTCGAGGACCTCGAAAGCGGCGAACGGATCCCGGTGGTTCCGGGCCGCCTGCGCACGCGCTACACCGAGCTCATTCGCGACCACCTGACCGCGGTCGAAAAGCTCCTGGGTGAGGGACGCGTGGACTACATGATGGTGGACACGTCCAAGCCCGTCGACGAAATCCTCTTCCAGTACCTGCTGCGCCGCGAGCGCATGCAGTCGGTGCGTTAGGCCATGTCATTTCTTGCCCCCCTGTTCGCGGTCGGGCTGGCGGCCCTGGCGATTCCCATCCTGGTGCACCTCGTGCACAAGGAGCGGAAGGAAACCACGCCGTTCCCGTCGCTGATGTTCCTGTTGCGGACCCCGTACCAGCACTCGCGGCGCCAGCGCATCCGCGACTGGCTGCTGTTCCTGACGCGGGCGAGGGTGTTCATCCTGCTGGTGGCGGCATTCTCCCGCCCCGTGTTCGACCGGCCACCCGCCGCTGGTGCGGCGGCGGCGGGCGGTGGCCGTGAAGTGGTAATCCTGCTCGACCGCTCCTTCAGCATGCAGGTGGGCGACCGCTGGAGCCGCGCCCAGGCCGAAGCCCGGCAGGCCATCGATGCGTTAGGCACGGCCGACCGGGGAACGATCATCCTGTTTGCGGACCAGGCCCGTGTCGTTCGCGAGGAACCTGACGGCCGCCAGGCCCTCCGCGCCGCCATCGATTCGGCGTCGCCGGGCGATGCCGCCACGAAGTATGCGCCCGCACTCATCCTGGCCCGGCGAACACTGGCGGAGTCGTCGCTGCCGAAGAAGGAAGTCATCGTCATCAGCGACTACCAGCGTTCGGGCTGGGACGTAGGCGAGGACGCGCGGCTGGCGTCGGGCACGACGATCACGCCGGTCGACGTCGCTTCCACCGACGTGACGGATCGGGCCGTGCGGGCGGTCGAACTGCGACGCTCGATGGCCGATGGCCGCGAACGCATCACCGTCACCGCTCGCGTCTCGAACGTGGGCCCGGCGGCGAGAGGCATCGAGGCGCGTCTCGAAGTCGCGGGACGTACGGTCGCCACCAACCGCCTCGACCTGGGGGCCGACGCCGGCGGGACGGTGACGTTCGAGCCGCTGGCGATTCCCGAGACGCCGCAACAGGCGGCGATCCGGATCACACCTGACGCGGTGCCGAGCGACGACGTGCTGCACTTCATTCTCGTGCGCGCGCCGTCGATACCGGTGCTCGTCGTCAATGGCGTCGCGCCTGACGATGTCCGGGACGTGTACCTGCAG
>CBIHMX010000707.1:0-1978 GCA_966211115.1 uncultured Gemmatimonadaceae bacterium
GGTAATCGTGAATCGGGAATAGGGAATCGGGAATCGGGTGCTACACCTGGAACAGGAACAGTCCAGCCCCTATTCCCGATTCCCTATTCCCGATTCCCTATTCCCCGCCCTCAAGGCGCTTCCACCGTCGCTAAAATCTTCTGCACGATATCGTCGCTCGTGACTTCCTCCGCTTCCGCTTCATACGTGGTCAGTACCCGGTGTCTCAGCACGTCGGGCGCGATTGCCTTCACGTCGTCGGGCGTGACGTAGTTGCGGCCGCGGAGGAAGGCGTGCGCGCGCGACGCCTGCGCCAGGGCGATCGTGGCGCGCGGACTGGCGCCGAATTCCACCAGCGGAACCAGGTCCTTCATCCCCGCCTCGCCCGGAGCGCGAGTCGCCAGCACGATGTCCACGATGTAGTCAACGATCCGCTCATCCATGTACAACTCCGAGATGTACCGGCGCGCCTCGAGGATCGCGGCCGGCGACGCCACCGCCTGCACGTCGATCGGTTCGCCGCCCGCCATGCGGCGCATGATCTCCTTCTCCTCCTCCCGGCTCGGATAGCCGACGCGCAGCTTGAGCATGAACCGGTCGACCTGCGCTTCGGGGAGCGGGTACGTGCCTTCCTGCTCGATCGGGTTTTGCGTCGCCAGCACGAGGAACGGCTCGTCGAGCATGAACGTCTCGCCGCCTAACGTCACCTGCTTTTCCTGCATCGCCTCCAGCAACGCGGCCTGGACCTTCGCCGGCGCGCGGTTGATCTCGTCGGCGAGCACGATGTTGGCGAAAATCGGCCCGCGCTTGATCGTGAACGTGCCTCGCGACTGGTCGAACACCTGCGTGCCCAGCACGTCGGCCGGGAGCAGGTCGGGCGTGAACTGGATCCGGTGGAACGTGGTGTGGATGGTTTCCGCGAGCGTCCGCACCGTCAGCGTCTTGGCCAGGCCCGGCACGCCTTCCAGCAACACGTGCCCGCCGGTGAGCAGGCTGATGAGCAATCGCTCCACCATGTACTCCTGGCCCACGACGCGCCTGGCGACCTGTTGCAGCACGCCCTGCACGAGCGCCGTGTCGACGGGTGCTGCCGCGGTGGTCACTCCCCGGTTTCGATCGTTCATGTAGTCAATCAGAGGTCAGAGGTCAGAAGTCTTCCTGGTCAGCTTTTCGATCTCGTTCTTTTCATGGGACGTGAGCGCTCGCGTACTGCCCGACGGCAAGTTCCCGAGTTTCACCGGGCCGAATGAGGTTCGCACCAGGCGCTCCACGCGCAACCCTACCTCGCGACACAGCCGCCTGACTTCCCGCTTTCGGCCCTCTGCAATTACCACCTCGAATTCCCATTTTCCATCACCTGCCGGTTGTACGCTGACCCGCTTCGGCCGCACCGGACCGTCGTGAAGCATGACACCACGACGTGCCCGTTCGGCAGCGGTTCTGGCATCACCCGTGACCGTGGCCACGTACACCCGCTCAATGCCGGCACGCGGATGCGTCAGGCGGTTCGCCGCATCCCCGTCGGTCGTGAGCAGGAGCACTCCCTCGGTCTCGAGGTCCAGTCGCCCTACATACACCAGTCCCGGCACATCCTGCACCAGGTTGAACACCGTCCGCCGTCCCTGCGGGTCGGACCGCGTGGTCATGATGCCGGCCGGTTTATGCAGGACGATCCAGGTGTCCGGCACGGCTCCCAGCTCGACGCGACGGCCATCCACTTCGACGGTGTCGGCGCCCGGATCCACTCCCTGCCCGATGTGAGCGATCACACCATTTACGCGGACCCTGCCCTCGCCAATCAGCACCTCGGCCTTCCGGCGCGATGCGAGGCCCGCCCGCGCGAGGGCGCGGTGGAGCCGCATCGTCGCCGGCATCAGATCGCGCGCGGCTCCGCGCGCAGTGTCACCGCGAGTTCGTCGGCGCGCGGCAGCTCTTCGAGGTGCCGGAGCGCAAACTGCTCGAGGAACAACGGCGTGGTGCCATAGAGCAGCGGCCGACC
>CBIHMX010000708.1:0-1968 GCA_966211115.1 uncultured Gemmatimonadaceae bacterium
AGCGCGATTCCCTCGAGCGCCTTTCCCTCTGAAAGGAGCACTTCTCCCTCGACGCGCAGCCGGTCCGGCGATTCGACGCGCCGTCTCAACGTATCCACGACCTCCGCGTCGTACCGGTTGAGCCATTCCCTGGCGCGCTCGGAATCACCAGCCAATGCGTAGAGATCGATGATGCCGAAATAGGGCCAGGCGCCGGGTGCAATCGCTGCTCTCGCCGCGGCGATGGCCGCGTTCAGTTCCCGTGGGGGTCCGACCCGGTCATCGAGGAGGTCCATACGGCTGAACGCCGGAATGTCGATGGCCATCGCAACGCGATGCGCTGGATTCTTCGGGTCGAGTCCGCGCAGTTCCTGCCACATCCGATTGAACTCGGTGAGCCGGCCATCGAGCAACACCAACTCGGCCAGCCGCTGCCTCGCCCATCGGCGTTCGATCGTGTCGGGCTGTGTCAGTACGCTGTCGACGGCGCGCCGGTAACCGGCAAGGTCCCCGCGAAAGTACAGCAAGTGCACGGGCGTGCGCCGGACCAGGCTGTTTTGCGGATAAAGCGGCCTGGTGATCGCGAGCAACGAATCCACTTCGTCGAACTTCTGCTGGTAGAGGAGCGCCTCGATCAGGTTGGGTTGCGAGATGCGACCCAGTTGCGGGTTCAGCCGCCCGCTGGCACGGTACAGCGTTTCGGCACGAGCAAACTCGCGCCGCTGGGTCAGAAGGATCGCGAGGTTATTCGCGGCCCGAACCGAGTCGCCGAGTCGCAGCATTTCCTCGTACGCCGCGACGGCCTTGGCGCGATCACGATTTTCCCCGAGAGACGAGAGGTAGGTGGCTTCGATGAACGCGCGCTCTGACGGTGACGTGCGGTTCCGATGCCGCCAGGCCGCCGAGATGGCGGAATCGGTGATGACGCGCGGCCTGCGTGCGTTGCGCATAACGATGTACAGGCGACGCCATGCTTCCGCAAAGGTGGAATCCATGGCCGTCGCTTCGCGCAACAACGTGATTGCCCGGTCCCGGTTTCCCTCGATGATCTCGGCCCGGTCGCCCTCGGTGTACTTGCGAAGCGCTTCGAACGAAGCCGTCGTTACGCGGGCGAGCGACGGCGCGGAGTGGACGTCCTTCAGCGACTCACCGATCCGCTCACGCAAACGGCGGGACAGGTTGTCGACGACATCGATCAACCCGCGCGTGTCCGCGGCAGTCTCGATGAACGAGGCCAGTTCCTTGAGCGAATCGGCGGTGACAAGCCTCAGTGTCACGATATATCCGCCGTCGCCGGCGACGCCCGTGATATTGCCGTCGACGATCGCCTTGATCGCGTTCCGGCTGGCGAGTTCGCGCGCCACCGGAACATCGATGGCGCTGGTGCGGGGACGCGCCATCCGCGCCAGCGCCTCCGCCACCCCTTCCGGCGACAGCAGCGTAATGACTCTCGACTGGCCGAGTTGCGTCTTGGTCGCGGCGCTCAGCACCCGGCCCAGCGACGTATCCGCATTCGTGACGGTGAAGTCGGTGACGAGGATCGGTTCCTTCGAGTCGAACGTGCCGGCGGCAAGGAGTGAGCCGGCCGGCCCGATGCCTAACGCCCGCAGCAGCATGAACACGCCAACCAGCAACACGAAGGCGCTGACGGCGTAAATGCCACCCATCTGGGTCCTGTGCCACGACACATGCGGGCTGGCCTTGAGGGCGAGGGTCGCCAGTGTGCCGTGCGTGCTCGCCGTCCGACCGGTCGTCGGTGTGATGCCCGCCGCCCGCCTGACGACTCGCTGCACGTAGCCGGTCGCCAGGATCGCTGGAAGCCCCAGAGCCATGACGATGATCGAGCCAGGGAAAACCCAGCTCGGCAATCCGATGGTGGTAACGGCGGCCTTGGCGACGATGGCCACCACAACGAAAGCGACCGCGTACAGCATCAACATCCTCGGCATCATCCCCCGGCCAGCCAGGAGCAGGGGAGGAGCAGCCGCG
>CBIHMX010000709.1:0-1966 GCA_966211115.1 uncultured Gemmatimonadaceae bacterium
GGCTTTCGCATTCGGGCGTGTCGGCCGTACCGCGCCCAGACGAAAGGCAAGGTGGAGCGCCCGGTCAGTTACCTCCCTTCGGGTGCCCTCTACTCGGCGGATGGCCATGGATGCCTCATGCGGGTGATTGGCACCCCCGGCAACCGTGGTCCCCGGGCAGCTGGGCCCCGGTTGGACTTTCTGAACGGGCTGGGACAAACGATGTTCCGCCTGCGCGCGTACAACTGTACCGTTACTGACCCGCCGTGAACGTCATTCGCGGGGGACTGCCACCAATCCAGGGGATTGCCGTGAAGGCCTTCATTACATCACTAAGCCTTGGGCTTCTGTTTTCCGTGGGCGCGAGCGCCCAACAAGCCACCCGCACCGAACCAGTCGAGGGCATCCGCGACAACGGGACCGGATACCACGCGCTGGTGGGAGCCCGCGTCGTGACCGCGCCCGGCCAGACGATGGACAATGCGACCATCATCATCCGGAACGGCCTGATTCAGTCCGTCCAGTCGGGCGGGACACCGCCGGCGGGCGCTCGGGTCTGGGACCTGAAGGGTCACACCGTCTACCCGGGCTTCATCGACGCCCACGCCGACCTGGGACGGGACAGCGTGCCGCGGGGCGGCGACGTCGGGCCAACCCACTGGAATCCCCAGGTGCGCGCGTGGTTCAGCACGACCGCCAACCTGCAGGATGATGCGAACCGCCGGAAAGGGCGTCGCTCCCAGGGCTTCGGCGCGGCACTCGTCGTCCCGAAGCGGGGCATTTTCCGCGGCAGCGCGGCGGTGGTGAGCCTGGGTGACGCCGGCGTTCGCGATCGCGTACTCCGCCCAGACGTCGCCCAATCGATCGGCTTCCAGAGCTCCTTCGAGCTGGGAGGCCGCTATCCCAATTCGTCCATGGGCGTCATCGCGCTCATGAAGCAGACCTTCATGGACGCAGATTGGTACAAGCGCGCCTGGACCGCATACGAAACGAGCGGCCGAGCGTTCCTGCCGCCGGAAACGAGCGAAGCGCTCAAGGCGCTCGAGGGTGCGGCGGCCGGTACACAGCCGGTCATCTTCGAGACCCGAAGCGAGGAGGAAATCCTCCGAGGGCAGAGGCTCGCGTCCCAGTTCAAGTTGAATGCCTGGTATCGGGGCAACGGTGAAGAGTATCGGATCATCGACGTGCTGCGGAACAGCAAGGCCCCACTCTTCATCCCGCTCAACTTCCCGGAGGCCCCAAACGTCGGCGATCCGGCCACGGCCATGGATGCGACACTCGGCGAGCTGCGCCACTGGTACTTGGCACCGACCAACGCCGGCCAGCTCGCGAACGCTGGCATCGAGTTCAGCATCACTTCAGACGGCCTCACCTCGCTGAATGATTTCCTGCCTAACCTGCGTGCCGCCGTCGCCCGGGGGCTGTCGACTGACGCTGCGCTCGCGGCGCTGACCACGACGCCGGCCAAGTACCTCGGCATCGAGCGCACGCACGGCACCATCGCCGCGGGCAAGGTCGCGAACCTGGTGGTCGCAAAGGGTGACATCTTCACGCGCGAAGCCGACATCCGCGATGTCTGGGTGACGGGCGTCGTGTATGGCGTGACGCGCCCCGCGCAGATCGATCCGCGCGGCACCTGGACGATTGCCTCCAGCGAGCAGTGGGGCTTCGAGGGCAAACTCGTGCTCGAGGGCACGCTCAACCGGCTGCGCGGTTATCTCGATGTGGCGCCTGGCCCCAACGCCGCCAGAGGCGCCCGGATCAACCTGGAGTCCGCCACGGTGATCGCCGAAACGGGCCGGCTCGAGGTGCGCTTCCCCGGTGATAGCCTCGGCCTCGAAGGCAGGGCGTTGCTGGCAGGTTCGGTGGCGGGCGACCAGTTCTTTGGTTGGACCTCGCTGCCGAATGGGGCGAACCCCTCATTCCGTGGCACGCGCACCGCTCCGTTCCAGGGAGACGCCGTCGGCACAACAGCCGTCAACGTGCC
>CBIHMX010000710.1:0-1965 GCA_966211115.1 uncultured Gemmatimonadaceae bacterium
CATCCTCGGGCGGTCGCTGCAGCCGTCCGAACTCGGCAAGCTTGCGGTCGTGATCTGGACCGCGATGATGGTCGTGAAGAAGGGCGACAAGATGCGCCGCCTGACGAAGGGACTGCTGCCCATCCTGCTCATCATCGGCATACTCGACCTGACCGCCATCCTGCAGCCTGACCTTTCGGTGGCGCTGATGTTCACGCTGACGATGGGCATCATCCTCTTCTCCGGCGGCGCACGGATCGGTCACTTCGTCGTGCTGGGAGCGGTCGCCATGCCGGTGATGTGGGGGCAGCTCGTGCGCCTGCAGTATGCGTTGGGCCGGGTGCTGACGTTCTTCCGCGCGGAAAACACCGAGATCCAGCACCAGCTCCGGCAGTCGCTCATCGCCGTCGGTTCCGGCGGGTTCTGGGGGCAGGGGTTTGGCCAGGGCCGGCAGCAATTCGGCTGGGTGCCGTTAGGCTATAACGACTTCGTGGCCAGCACGATCGGTGAGGAGTGGGGCTTCCTGGGCATGGTGCTGCTGGTGGGCCTGTTCGCGACCTATGCGTACCTCGGCATGCGGATTGCCCGCCAGGCGCGCAGTCCCTTCCTGCAACTGGTTGCCGTCGGCCTGACGATTACCACTGTGATCACGGCGTTCGTCCACATCGGCGTGGTGATCGGGCTGTTGCCCACGACGGGATTGACGCTTCCGTTCGTATCGTATGGCCGGTCGAACCTGCTGCTCTCGTTCCTCATGACCGGCATCCTGGTGAACATCGGAAGTCGGCGAGAACGCGTGACGGGAAGCGGTGCGACCAACCCTCTCTCGGTCGCCTAGGTGCTGGTGGTCTTCTCCGGCGGAGGCACCGGCGGGCACCTCTATCCGGCGCTGGCCATCGCGCGCGCCCTGATGCGCGTGCGGCCCGACGTGTCACCGTTTTTCGTCGGCGCCCGGCGCGGGATCGAACGCACCGTCCTCCCCGCCACCGGGTTTGAACACATCCTGCTCGATCTCCATCCGCTCTATCGCCGGCAACCCTGGAGGAACTGGCTGACCGTGCGCGGCCTGGTGTCCTCGTGGAAGACCATCGGGATGGCGTTAGGCGCCCGAAAACCCGCGGTGGTCGTGGCGACCGGCGGCTACGCGTCGTCGGCGACACTGACCTGGTGCCTGCGAACGTCCGTGCCATTTGTCCTGCAGGAACAGAACAGCATCCCGGGCCAGACGAACCGGATCTTCAGCCGGTGGGCCCGTGAGGTGTACCTGGGCTATCCAGAAGCAGCGCCTCTGCTGCATGGACGCGCCATCGCTCGGGCGATTCATACGGGGAATCCCGTCGAGCCGCCGCCCACGCCACGTCCTGCCAGGGAGGCGGTGCGGCGTCAGTGGGGAATTCCGGCGGGGCGCCGGGTCCTGCTGGTGTTCGGTGGCAGCCAGGGATCCGCGGCACTCAATGCGCGCGTCGACGAATGGGTAGGGTCCGGCCTTCCCGATGGCCTGCAGCTGTTGTGGGCCACTGGCCCCGCTCACTTCCAGCGTCATGCCCACCGCGCATCCGACCGGGTGATCGTCCGCGACTATCTTTCGCCGATCGCCGATGCGTACGCGGTCGCCGATCTGGCGTTGACCCGCGCCGGGGCAATGACAACCGCGGAGCTGTGCGCCTGGGGGATCCCGGCGCTGCTCATCCCGCTGCCGACAGCGGCAGCCGACCACCAGACGGCCAATGCGCGGGCACTGGCTGACGCCGGCGCGGCACAGTGGATTCCCGAACGCGACGCTTCGGCGGCGATGATCGACGCCAGCATTCTCGCGCTGCTTCACAACGACGCGGCGCTGAAAGCCCTCGCCGCTGGTGCCCGAGCGCGCGCGAGGATTGGCGCGGCGGCGGACATAGCCGCGCGCATTACGCGGTTCCTCCCGCCGTCCACATGACGCCCGGAAATCGGGGTCTGACCCCAATTTCGGATCCGCGCCCGATCCAC
>CBIHMX010000711.1:0-1961 GCA_966211115.1 uncultured Gemmatimonadaceae bacterium
CTTTAAAGATTCACCGTAAAGCGGTGTTACGCAGCGTGACACTGCACCCTCGTTAAAGGCCGCTTCGTCGTCCCAAATTCCATATGAGTCCTTCTCATGGACCAAGAAGCCGCTGAGGCGGACAACGTCGCCATTTCCGCTAGTTGCCATCCCGTTTAGCTCACTCGGCGAGCGTGTCGCATGGTGGTTATATTTTGAAGCGCACCCCACGACAAGAAACAAACACACCATCAAGAGCACCAGTTTCATCACACCACCTAATGAGTATTGTTATAGGCCCTTGCTTGCTCGTCCATTCTCGCTTGGACAGCATCTGCTTCCGTTTCAGTCATCTGACCGCGGAGCATTCGGTGCTGCAACCGCCCTCCCTCGATTTCACGCGCACCGACATCTCTATTCTCAATGGTAACGTTGGGCAGTGAGTTGTTCAGGACTGAACCGGAATCGCCGCCAGCCTCTTGGTCGAGCTGCGAGTTCCGTTTGTGCCCGTGAGCAATGAACCGGGGAGTTCCCTTTGGCAGCCTGCCAGAAGCGGATTCTCCCGCAATGGACTTAGACTTCTTCACATCTGTCATTGGCCGCGTTGCGTGATTGCCGTTGTCGTCAAGCACCACCGCCGTGAATGATTCAGAACCCGCACCAGTACTTTTAACTCGCTGGGCCAAAGCGTTCGACGTAGCAAAATCATCATCCGCTGCGCTCATCCTCACATTAGCGCGACCACCATCGAGAGTGACTGTGGATTCGATGCAGTCAGTTTTCTCAGCTCCTTTTGGACAGCGACCATCCGGATCTGTAAAGCGATAGGGGCTGTTGTTTGCGTAGCTGTATCGATTAAACATTGCGCCATTGGCGGGATTAGTACTAATTGGATCCACGCTCAGGAACCTCCCAATCGCTGGATCGTAGTAGCGCTGCTGCATGTAAACGAGCTTCGCGGTCGCATCCATATGATGCCCGGTGAACCCCGGCCCTTCCGTCCACGTCCCGTCCGCCGGTTCGCCGTAGGCCGTCATCCGCTCGCGCCCGATCAGCGCGCCCACCTCGTCGGTTTCCGCCACGGGGCTGCCCAGCGCGTCGGTGTGCTGGAAGCGCCGCGTCGACGTCGTGCTCCCGTAGGGCACCACCCGCTTCGCCACCAGGCTGCCCGACAGGTACACGTGGTCGAAGCGGTTCGTGCCGTCCTGGCTGAAGAGCATCTGCCCGGACTGGCTGTACTGGAAGAACGACCCCACGCCGCCTTCGGTGTGCTGCATCCGCCGCCCGAGGCCGTCGTAGCGGTAGGCCGCCTCGGTGCCGCCGACGTTCGACGCCTTCAGGCGGTTGGCGCGGTCGAAGGTGAAGGTATCGGTGACGCCACCGGTGGTGCGGCTGGTCTGGTTGCCGCGGACATCGTGCGCGACCGTGAACAGCGTGCTGCCGGCCGCGTTCTTCACCCCCGTGAGCCGATGGGTGGCGGTGTCGTACTGGTGCCGGTGCGTGCGCGGGCCCTGGTCGAGCCGGGTGATGTTGTCCAGCACGTCGTACCCGAACAGTGCGTTGCCGCCATGCGCGCTGCCGGCGGTGACCGTCAGCAGCCGGTCGAGGCCGTCGTAGGTCATCGTGCGCGTGCCGAGGGCGCCGGGCAGGCCGTCGACGATCTCGCGGACGTTGCCGTTGTCGTCGTACAGATACGTGTCGTCGAGGATCGTCGTCGCGCCTTCGTCGACGCTGGTTTCCGGCAGGCCGCGGGTGTTCTGCGTCAGCACCTGTTCCTCACTTCCGCACGCCGGGCGTGAGCCGAGGTCGCGAGTGAAGGGGAGCGTCGCCGGTCCAGGCCCTGAAGGCAATTGCGGCCGACACCGATTGCTCGAAACGCGATGCGCGTCACATCCCGAAGTAGCCCAGCTCTCGCCGGATCTGCAGCCGACGGAACCACGTCCCCAACGGCTTGCGTCGCAGCTTCCCCAGCTCTCCTTCCA
>CBIHMX010000712.1:0-1957 GCA_966211115.1 uncultured Gemmatimonadaceae bacterium
CCTCCAGAAGCTGTTGCCGCCAAGGCACCGGTCGGCGAATTCGTCGGCGCGCAGCTGTGCGCGGGTTGCCACGAGTCGCAGGCCAGCGCGTGGCAGGCATCGACCCACGCTCGCGCAGGGGGCGCACCGGGCGCGGTCGACGTCCTTGCACCGTTCAACGGCGCGCCCATCCGCTTTGCCGACGCCGAGGTTTTTCCCCGCTCGTCAGGCGGCCGGTTCACGTTCACGGTGCGGCAGGCGGGGGCGGACGATCGCCTGCTGAACGTCGACGGCATCGTGGGCGGCGGTCACATGCAGGGCGGAGGCACGCAGGGGTTCCTGACGCGAACCGCCGACGGTACATGGCGCTTCCTGCCCTTCGACTTCTCGCGCCAGAAAGGCACGTGGTTCTGCAACACCATCGGCAAGGGAAACCGCGGCTGGGTGCCGATCACGCCGGCGCTGGCCATCACCGACTGCTCTGACTGGCCGCCGGCACGCGTCCTGGGTGACGAACCCCGCTTCAGCAATTGCCAATCGTGTCATGGAAGCCAGGTCGACATCACGCTCGATACCATTGCCCGCGCCTATCGCACCAGCATCCAGTCGCTGGGGATCAACTGCGAAAGCTGCCATGGGCCCGGCGGAGCGCACGTCGAACTCGTTCGCAACCCTGCCGCCATGGCCACCGGCGCGATCGGCATGACGCCGCTCGCCACGCTCGGCAAGGACCAGTCGTTAGGTACGTGCTGGCAGTGTCACGCGCTGAAGGACCAGCTCCGCCCGGGCTATGCCAGCGGCATGAACCTGGCCGGGTTCTATTCGATCCGGCTCCCGCAGCTCGGCGACGCCGCGCTCCGGGCCGATGGGCGCACGCGCACCTTCGCCTACCAGGAAGGCCACCTGTCGAGTGAATGCTACCGGTTCGGCGGCATGACGTGCACGAGTTGCCACGACCCGCACTCGCAAACGTATCGCGACGTGACGGGCGCGCCGCTGACCGGACGCTTCGACGACCGCCAGTGCACGAGTTGCCATGCCAGCAAGGCCGGCTCGACGAGCCGGCACACCCGTCACACCGAAGGCTCCGCTGGCAGCCGCTGCACCGCCTGCCATATGCCGTACCTCCAGCAGCCCGAGCTGGGAACAGCGATTCCGTACGCGCGTGCGGATCACACGATTCCGGTGCCGCGGCCGCTCGCCGATTCCTCGTCAGGCATCGTGAACGCATGCCTCGGCTGCCACACCGAGCGGACGTCGAGCGCACTGGAGGCCACCGTTCGCGAATGGTACGGGGAACCGAAACCGCTGCCCGAAGCCGTCGTGGCGTTGCGCCGTGCCCGGGACGGACTACCGCGTGGCGCCGCCGCCCGGCTCCTCCTGCGTCATGATGAGCGTCATACCCAGGCGTTATTCGCGGGGATGGCGTGGTTTCTCGAGACGCATCTCGCCCGGGACATGGCGGAGCTCGAGCGGGACGTGATCACTCGTCTCGAGCGCCTGACGAGGCACGGCGACGACGACGTGGCCGCGATGGCGCTGGCGTCCCTGCACCTGGCTCGCGGGACCGAACCACGGACCCGACGGTTCCTCATCGCGTCGCTCGACTCGCTCGGCGAACGCGAGTCTCGCGTTCGGTCTCGTTGGGGCCTGGTGATGGGCTACCTCGCGGATCGCGCGCGATCGACCGGCGATGCCGCTGGCGCAGCCGTCCTGTATGGCCGGGCGCTCGAGGTGGATCCCGGACAGCCCAGGGTCCTGCTCAACCTCGGCCTGGCGCGGGCCGACGCCGGCGACTTGACCGGAGCGGTGACGTCGTACGAACGGGCAATCGCCCTCGATCCGGCGCAGCCGCTCACGCTGGTGAACCTCGGCATCGCCCTGTCCGCGCGGAACGACATGCCGGGCGCCATCGCCGCCTATCGGCGCGCGATCGCGCTCAATCCGCGCGAGCCGCTGGCATACTTCAACCTGGCGG
>CBIHMX010000713.1:0-1956 GCA_966211115.1 uncultured Gemmatimonadaceae bacterium
GACTACCACTGACCCGCCGCCCGCCTGACGAGATCAGCGAGGCAAAGGCGCTTTCCCTCGGCAGCGACGCCAGGTACGACAGCACGACCGCCAGGGTGACCGCCACCAGGAACGTGAATCCGAGCGCCAGGCCGTCGAGCCGGATTTCATTCGCGCGCGCCGAGTACCGGTCGAGCAGCGAAATCAGCACCCCTACGCCACCGACCGCGATGCCAACGCCGACCGCGCCACCCATCAGCGTGAGCAGCAGGTTCTCGGCCAGCAACAGCCGGCGCAGCCGCGACGTCCCGGCCCCGAGCGCTGCGCGTGCCACCATTTCGGGCTCCCGGCGCACGCCCCGCATGAGCGTGAGGTTGGCCACGTTGGCGGCGGCAATGATCATCACGAACGCCGCCGCGCCCATCAGCAGCCAGAGCGTGAGCTGGGCCCGCGCGCCTAACGCGGTGCGGAACGGCAGGACGGCTACCTGGAAGTGCGAGCCTTCGTCGTATGCTTCCCGGTAATCCTTCCGGATGCGCGCGTGAACCGCCGACACCTCGGACCGGGCCTGCTCGACCGTCGCGCCCGGCACGAGTCGGGCCACCATCTCGGTCATGCGATGCGTTCGTCCCTGCACCATGCTGGCGCTGAGGTGGTGATCGCTGTTCACCATGTTGAGGAACACGTCCACGCGATCGGGAAAGTACGGGGCCGGTTCCATCACGCCGATTACCGTCACGGACTTGTTGTCCATGCGGACCTGTTGGCCGACGATGGCCGAATCTCCGTGGAAGCGGCGGAGCCAGAAGTCGTGCGTCAACACCATGACCGCGGCCACGCCGGCACCGTCATCGCTCGGCAACGTCACCCGACCGAGGATCGGCGACAGACCCATGACATCGAAGAAGTTGCCGGTGACCAATCCAGCCCTGATGCGGACGGCATCGTTTTCGCCGCGCAGGGTGAACGAAAATGGCGAATACTCGGCGATACCGCCGAGTGAGCTCGCGCCATCGCGGAAGTCCTGCACCTCGGGCACCGAAAACAGGATGTTGTCACCCCCCGGCGCGTCATTCGAATGCCGGAGGTAGACCAGCCGTTCACCGTCGCGATGCGGCAACGGCTTCAGTACCACCGCCCGCACGACGCTGAAGATCGCGGTGTTGGCGCCGATCCCAAGGGCCAGCGTGGCCACGACCACGAGCGTGAACACAGGACTGTGCCGCAACGAGCGCGACGCATAGCGGACGTCGGCCGCGATGCTCTCGAGCCATGGCAGTCCGCGCTGCGCCCGGATGGCCTCGGCGGCCTGCGTCAGGCCGCCTGACGCGAGCAGCGCCTGACGACGCGCCTCGTCAGGCGCCATGCCCCGCCGGATGAATTCGGCGGTTTCCATCTCGAGGTGTGCCGCCATCTCGGCGCGGGCGTCGTCGTCCGCCGAGGGAGGAGCGGAGAACGCGCCGGCCAGCCGCGCCAGGAAGGCACGAAGGATCTTCATCACGCCTCCTTGCGCGGCGCGAGGAATGCCGCGATGAGGTCCGCCGTTTCGTGCCAGTCCCGCGTTTCACGCGCGAGCTGTTTCCGCCCCGCGGCGGTCAGCGCGTAGTATTTCGCGCGCCGGTTGTTCTCGGACTGCCGCCACTCCGCCTTGATGGCGCCTTCCTGCTCGAGCTTGACCAGCGCGGGGTAGAGCGTGCCGTAGTTGAGCGACAGCCGATTCCGGCTGGTTTCCTCGATGCGGCGGGCAATGCCATAGCCGTGCAGCGGACCGAGGCTGTCGATGGTCTTGAGGATCATGAGGGCCAGTGTGCCCTGCTTGACGTCGAGTTTGTCGCCCATGGCGTTCCTATTGGATTCCCATATGAGGGTAACGCAATCCGGTGGCGCCCGCAATCGGTCGGGTTACGAGTGAGGCAGATGCCGTTGTCGGGGGAGGTTCACGTCCGTCGGGTCCTTGTATTGGATTCCCATACGGAA
>CBIHMX010000714.1:0-1952 GCA_966211115.1 uncultured Gemmatimonadaceae bacterium
ACCGCGGGCCTCTTGTCTTGTCTCCCCGATCGGTCGTGGGCGCCGCGGCGCGGGAGCGGATTTCGACGGTCGTGTGCGACGATCACGACGGGCTCGCGATTGCCGTCGCCGGCCGCATCGCCAGGATCATCCGGCAACGCGCGACTGAAGGACGCCAGGCGGTCCTCGGCCTGGCGACCGGCTCTACGCCGTTAGGCGTCTACCGCGAACTGGTTCGCCAGCATCGCGAGGAAGGATTGAGCTTCCGCCACGTCCTGACGTTCAACCTGGACGAGTACTACCCGATGGAACCGGAGAACCCGCACTCCTACCACCGGTTCATGTGGGAGCAGCTGTTCTCGCACGTCGACATCGACGCGGCCAACGTGCACATCCCGCCTGGTAATCTCGAACGGCAGGGACTGGCCGACGCCTGCGCGTCATACGAAAGGGCCATCGCCGACGCCGGGGGAATCGACTTCCAGATCCTCGGGATCGGAAAAACCGGTCACATCGGGTTCAACGAGCCCGGATCGGGCGAATCGAGCCGGACACGCGTGGTCACGCTCGATACCATCACGCGCCGTGACGCTGCCGCGGACTTCTTCGGTGAAGAAAACGTGCCGCGTGAGGCGATCACGATGGGGGTCGCGACCATCCTCGGTGCGCGTGAAATCGCCATCCTCGCCACCGGTGAACACAAGGCCGCCATCGTCAGGCGCGCGGTGGAAGGAGACGTCGACCTGGAAGTGGCGGCGACGTTCCTGCAGCGGCATCCGGCGACGACGTTCCATGTCGACCGCGCGGCCGGCGCCGAGTTGACCAGGATTGCCACCCCTTGGCTCGTCGACGAAGTCACGTGGACCGATGCGATGGCCGAGAAGGCCGTCGTCTGGCTCAGCCTCCGGACCGGTCGCGCGATCCTCAAGCTCACGAGCCAGGATTACGCCGAGAACCACCTGTCACCGCTCCCGGCGAAGCACGGTTCCGCCGGCGAGGTGAACGGGCTCGTATTCAACCGGATTGGCGCGCGCATCCGTGGCCGGTCCAAGCTGCCCGCGAATCGCCGGATCGTCTGCTTCTCGCCACATCCCGACGATGACGTGATCTCGATGGGCGGCATGCTGCGAAAGCTCGTGCTCAACCGGAACGACATCACCGTCGCCTACATGACCAGCGGCAATGTCGCGGTCTTCGATCACGAGGTGCGCCGTTATCTCGACTGGCTCGTGCGGGTGTCGGGCAGTGAGAACCTTGACCAGGAGACCGTGCGGGCGCTGCGGGATCGGGTGAGCGCATTCCTCGCGGCGAAGCATCCCGGAGACGTGGACAGCGACGAAGTGCTCCGTCTCAAGCAGGCCATCCGCGAGGCGGAAGCGGTCAGCGGTCTCGAGGCGATCGGCCTGTCGCGGCGCGAAGCCTGTTTCCTCGACCTGCCGTTCTATCGCACCGGTACGATCCGGAAGGACCCCATCGGCGACGCTGACGTGGCCATCGTCAGGCAGTTGCTGGAGGGGGCTAGACCCGACCTGATTTTCGTGGCCGGTGACTTGTCGGATCCGCACGGGACGCATCGCATGTGCAAGGAAGCGATCGATCGCGCCCTGCCGGGCCTGACGCCGCGCCCCGAGATCTGGCTGTACCGCGGTGCCTGGCAGGAGTGGCCGGTCACGGAGGCGACGTGGCTGGTGCCGCTGTCGCAGGATGAACTGCGGCTCAAGATTCAGGCGATCTTCAAGCACCAGTCGCAGAAGGATTCGGCGCCCTTTCCGGGCCTCGACGATCGGGAATTCTGGCAGCGCGTCGAGGCGCGCAACATGGAGACCGCCGCCGTCCTCGACCGGCTCGGCCTCGCCGAATATTTCGCCATGGAGGCCTATGTCGTCGCCTGAAAACGGGGTCAGACGCCATTCTGGAAAAACGGGGTCAGACGCCATTTCCGCGTCGCCTGGCGTCAAATCGACGGAAATGGC
>CBIHMX010000715.1:0-1938 GCA_966211115.1 uncultured Gemmatimonadaceae bacterium
CGCGGAACCAACCCCTGAGGGAAGCTTGCGGAAGTCGAACCCCGCGAAGCGGAGTCTGTCCGCATGCGGCAGGTTTACGGTATCCGCAGACCCTGCGTCGTCCAGAGGCGCGCCTCCGGACATTGAATTAGGTGTCATCAGTAGGACCGGAGTGGCTGATCGTGCCTGTTGGCATACGACCGAACATGGGGCCGGGCAACGATATCCATTGCCATTCCCGGTCATTTTGTCTTAAATCGCATTCATGGTGATCCGTGCCTTCTTTCTGATGCTCATCGGAGCACAAACCGCGATGGCCCAGGACGCATCAGCGCCCCTCAGGCAGCGCATGCTGGAGCGCATCCAGGCTGTTCCGGGAGCCGCGGTAGGTGTGGTTTTTCGCGAAGTGGGGAGCGAAGCCACGGTCCTCATCGATGCTGACTCGGTCTTTCACGCGGCCAGCACCATGAAGGTGCCGGTGATGATCGAGTATTTCCGCCAGCTCGACGCGGGCCAACTGAGGAAGGACCAGACGCTGTTGCTCGACACCGTCTTCAAGTCGATCGTCGACGGCTCGCGCTACTCGCTAGGCGCCGGCGTGGACTCCGACAGCTCGGTCTTTGAACGAGTCGGTCAGCAGGTTCCCCTGCGTTGGCTGGTCGAGCGCATGATCGTGAGGTCAAGCAACCTGGCGACAAACGCCCTCATCGAGCTGCTGGACGCGAAGCAGGTCCAGGCGACGACTGTATCGTTAGGCGCAACGAACATGAAGGTCCGCCGGGGCGTCGAGGACGGCAAGGCATTCCAGCAGGGCCTCAACAACCAGACCACCGCCCGCGACCTGGCGGTGCTGCTCGAGGCCATCGAAAACGGGAAGGCGGCGTCCGCGGCCAGCTCGCGCGAGATGATCGACATCCTCGCCCGGCAGGAGTTCAACGAGGAGATTCCGGCCGGTCTCCCCGCGGGAACGAAGGTGGCGCACAAGACCGGTTGGATTACCGCCGTTCAGCATGACGCGGCGATCGTCTACCCGCCCGGTCGGAAGCCGTACGTGCTCGTCGTGCTCACGCGGGGCATCCGTGACCGTGCGATCGCAAAGACACTCATCGCGGACCTGTCCCGGATCACCTGGGATTTCGTTCACGCGGGCCGAGGGGATTGAAGCGCTACTGAGGGCTACTCCACGGCCTGACGAATCCTCTTCAACTGGTTCAAATGCAGGATGTCGTGGCCGGCGTACAGCCGGAGATGATGCGCCAGGCTCTCTTCGCCGCGCTCGACGTGAATGCCGACGCGCTGCAGGTCGTCCGGGGTCGCGCGCTCGATCAGGCGCAGGTTCGACTTGCGTAGTTCCCTGAACAGCACAACCGAGTCGCGCGGGTCGGAATCGGCGTAGCCTAACCGCGACGCCCAGGCGTCCTGGTCATACCCGGTGAGCGGCGGCCGATCCTCGGCGAGTACAAGGCGGAGCCGCCAGCCCCACACGAGATCCGAATCGGCGAGATGGGCAAAGACGTCGCGCATCGCCCAATTTCCTGGCGCCTCCGGCTTGCCGAGCACCTCGTCAAGCGTCCCCGTGAGGAAGCGCTCGAGCTCGGCCGGTGTATCGCGGAGCACCGTCAGCGGATCGCGATCGCCTAACAAGTCGAGGATCGCCTCGACGTAGGCACGCGCATGTTCCGGTGCACGGCCCGCCGGATTGGTGAAGACAGACATGGTGTGGGTCGTCGCTGTACAGGTCACCGGACGATGCCTGGAGGAGAGCGAAAAGGGGAGGCTCTCGACCTGGTCTGTCAGGCTGGCGACAGGGACTGCAACAGGAAGGCGCGCGCGAACGTCCAGTCGCGTTTGACGGTCGCCGGCGAGATGTCGAGCGCCCGGGCCGTTGCTTCCACGTCGAGTCCCCCGAAGAACCGGAGCTCGACGACACGCGCCTGACGAGGGGAGAGCGTATCGAGC
>CBIHMX010000716.1:0-1936 GCA_966211115.1 uncultured Gemmatimonadaceae bacterium
CCCAGAACGCGGGCTCGCCGTAGGTGTAGGCGACGGCGAACCCGAGCACGTCGCCATCGCGTCGCAGATGCTGCTCGACCTGGGGCTCGAAGAAGGGGATCTGGCCTGTGGCCCGCACGAACCAATGGCCCGGCGCGGGGCAAAGCTCTTGCGCGAAGCAGGGCTGTCACCGACCCGGCTGCATAACAACTGCTCGGGCAAGCATGCGGCGATGCTCGCCCGCGCAAAGCTCGCGGACTGGCCGAGGCAGGACTACGAAAAGCTGGGTCATCCGGTGCAGGAGTCGTGTCTGGGCACGGTGGCCGCCTGGACCGGCGTACCCCGCGAGAAGATTGCCTGCGCCGTTGATGGCTGCGGCGTCGTGGTCTTCATCCTGCCGCTCGATGGCATGGCGGCCGCCTATGCCCGGCTCGCCCGGGACGCCCAGGCCGGCGCCGAAATTCCCGCCCGCATAACGAACGCAATGCGTACGCGTCCGTTCCTTGTCGGGGGCACGGATCGCTTCGACACCGTGATCATGGAAGAAACCGAGGGCCGTGTCCTGTCCAAGATCGGAGCCGAAGGTGTGCATTCGGCGGCGCTGCTCGACCGCGGGATCGGCATCTCCTTGAAGGTCGAGGATGGCGCCACTCGCGCGCAGTATCCGGCGCTGCTCCGTGCCCTCCAATGGCTGCAGGCGCTTCCCGAGGCACTGCCACCCCGGCTGGCGGAGTTTGCCGCACCGCGGATCAGGAATACCCGCGGCGAATCGGTCGGCGACGTGCACGTGATCGCCGCCTGACGGCTGCGCGGAAAGTATGCCACCTGCGTTCTGAGGATGACGCCCGTACCGGGGACGCGAGTTACCCTGCCCGCCATCGGGGATGAGGAACGTGCGCTCATCCGGCTGGCGGCGATGATTGCCGCGGGGAGTGAAGCCGACATCCGCACGGAATTGACGCGCGCATTCGAAGATGCGCGCGAGGAATGGATCGAGGAGGTCATCCTGCAGTCGTACCTGTTTGCCGGTTTCCCACGCACGCTGAACGCGGCCCGCGAGTGGCGCCGCGTTTCTGGTCGTCCGGCTCCTGTGGCCGACGACGGCGAGCGACTCGACCTGGCCGAGGAGTGGCAGCGCAAGGGTGAGAAGACGTGCGCGACGGTGTACGGCCCCTTCTACGAACGGCTGCGTCACAACATTCGCGAGCTGCATCCGGCGCTCGACGCATGGATGATCGTCGAAGGATACGGAAAGGTGTTATCCCGTCCCGGACTCGATCTGGCGCGGCGGGAGTTGTGCATCGTGGCCGCCTGCGCCGCCTCTCGGCAGGAGCGACAGTTGCATTCGCACCTGCACGGCGCGTTGCATGCGGGCGCCTCGGAGTCGGCCATCACGGACACGCTGACGACGGTGGGTCTTCTCGTCTCGCCTGACGATGCGGCCCGCCACCGGATGTTGTGGGCCCGGATCCAGAACGCCGCCGATGTTCATTGATCGCGTCGTCGTCCGGGTAAAGGCCGGCACCGGCGGTTCGGGCGCCACGTCGTTCCGGCGCGAGAAGTTCGTGCCGATGGGTGGTCCTGATGGAGGGGAAGGTGGTCGTGGCGGCGACGTGATCATTCGCGGTGACCGGAACCTGGCGACGCTCCTCGACTATACCTACCGCGACTCGTGGGAAGCGGAGCGAGGCTACCACGGCGAAGGTTCGAACCGGACCGGCCGGTCGGGCGCCGACGTCGTCATGCCCGTGCCGCCGGGTACGGTCATCCGCGACCACGCGACGTCGGCGTTCATCGCCGAAGTGCTCACCGACCAGGAAGAGATCATCGTGGCCAGGGGAGGTCGAGGCGGCCGCGGGAACGCCTCCTTTGCCACCTCGACCCACCAGGCGCCACGCGAGTGGGAGCCGGGCCGCGAGGGGGAGGTGCGGACGCTCGAGCTGGAGCTGAAGCTGAT
>CBIHMX010000717.1:0-1922 GCA_966211115.1 uncultured Gemmatimonadaceae bacterium
GCCTGCAACGCATCGGCGATGAGCGGCTTGGCCTGGACATCCGAAAAGTCATCGTTGCCGACTTCCAGGTGAGGCGCAGCGGATTCGACTCTGTCGAAGCGCGCACTGTCTTCGAGGACATGAAGCAGCGGGCGCTGTCGATTCCGGGCGTCGAGAGTGCCGCGTTGACGGTTGGCGTGCCGTTCGAAGGACAATACGCGCTCTCACTCGAAATTCCCGGGCACGACACCATTCCCGGTATGGCGCGAGGGCGGGCGCCATTTCTCTACGCGGTCACGCCCGATTACTTCAGGACGCTCGGCGTCCGGTTACAGGCGGGTCGCCTCTTTAATGAAGGGGATGTCCGCGGGCCGGCGGTTGCGGTCATCAACGATCGCATGGCGCAACTCATCTGGCCGGACATCAGTCCGCTGGGACAGTGTTTCAAGGTCACCATGCGATACGAGACGCCGGACTGCATCCAGGTCATCGGGGTGGTGGAAGACGTCCGGCGTGAGGCGCTGCTCGAAACCGAGCCGTCGCCGCAGTACTATGTGCCGATCGGGCAGCAGCCGAGGTCGTTGAGTGAACTGACGCTGCTGGTGCGCGCGGCCGATCCCGCACACGTCCTCGCGCCGTTAGGCAGGTCACTGCAATCGGTGAGGGCCGACATGCCGTTCGTGAATGTCCGGACGCTGGAAGATGCGGTGGCGCCGGAACTGCGTCCGTGGCGACTGGGAGCCGCAGTGTTTGCGCTGTTCGGCGTCCTGGCGCTGGTCGTCGCGGCGGTGGGGACGTACAGCGTCATGCAGTTCAGCGTTTCGCAGCGCCGCCACGAACTCGGCGTCCGTATCGCGTTAGGTGCCCGGCGCGGTCACGTGCTGCGACTGGTAGCGGGCGAGTCCATCCGGATCGGGGCGATTGCCGCCAGCGCCGGACTCGTCGTGGTCCTGGCCACTGGCGGCATGATCGACGACTTCCTGTTCCGGACGTCGCCGCGCGACCCGCTCGTTCTCGTTTCGGTGGTGTGCCTGCTGATGGTGTGTGGGGTGATGGCAACGTTGTTGCCCGCGTGGCGCGCAACGAAGGTCGATCCCGTTTCGACGCTCAAGTCTGAATAGGTTCGCACACGCACAGTGCACCCTGGACTGTGCACTGTGCACTCTGCGTTGACTTCACTTCCCCCCGCACGAAACGCAATACAGCGTTTCGGGCAGGACCGCCAGACGGTCGTACGGAATGTGGTTTCCGCATTGGAAGCACTCGCCGTATACGCCCTCATCGAGGCGACGCAGCGCCTCGGTGAATGCCTGACGACGCAGATCGGCGCCGTTCAACCGGGCGGCCTCCCGCTCCAGCTCCGCGCGGAGCTTCCGCAACTGCGCGTCGGAAAGACGCCGGGTCCTGGTCGTGGTCATGTGCATGTTTCCTCCTGAAGTGTCATGAACGAGTTGGCGTCGCATTCGCGTCGTCCCGGTTCGCCGGAGGAGCTGAAAATCAAATCGCCCCACCCGGCTCTGTGCGCAGGTGAGGCGATTCCAGCGTGCGGTGTCGATCGACTATCCGCTCGCTCTTCGCCTCCCTGTCGGAGCTATTGCCCGTGTCATGCCCAGCGCGGAGCCGGGCGCCATCACGCGCATGTCGGAAACGCGCGTCCTCCCCGTTTCCGCCCGCGAAAATGGCGAAAGCGCGCTGCCCGTCGCACGCGACAACGACGAGCGGCCCGTCCGGGGACGGCGATCGCTCAGCGTCGGTTGGATATGCGAGCAGCTACGTGTCAGTGCCATGCGAGTCCCGATGGTCCGTTGTAAAAACGTCGCGTCAACCGAGTTCGGACGAGCCCATATTGGCTCGTGGTTTCGCCGGCAAAACATCATGCCAGGCAGAACGTCGGGACGCGACAACGTGAAGGCAAGCTAGCCATTTTATCGGCGATGTCAAAC
>CBIHMX010000718.1:0-1921 GCA_966211115.1 uncultured Gemmatimonadaceae bacterium
CGACAACCTCGACGCCGTCCGGCCCAACCCCTGGCATGTCGGCGAGAATCACGAACGCGGTGTCAGTCTCGAAGATGTCTGCGCGCGGCGCGACAGTTCGAACGGCGCGTTCGGCCGCCTCGCGCTCGGACGGAGTCGGCGCCGTCATGGTATCGGTTGCCATAATCGAACCTCCTTTGCCCGTCAGCTCTGGATTGCGATCTTCTTCGGCGCGGCTTCCGCACCCGCAAGTTGCACGCGAAGGATGCCGTTGGTGTATGTCGCCTGAGCCCTGTCTCCATCCAGCCGCTCACCAACGCTCACGGTGCGCGTGAAGGTGCCGAGCGGACGCTCCCGCCGGTGATAGCGCTCCTCGGGGATACCGGGCTCCGCGTTGCGCTCTCCGTGGATCGTCAGCGCGTCGCCAACGACCGTAACTTCGAGGCTGGCGCGGTCGATACCTGGAAACAGCGCTTCCACTACGATGCCGTTCTCGTCGCGCATCACGTTGAGCGGCGGATACTCGCCCCGGAGCGGCCAGCGCAAGGCCGGTACCCGCGCGACGAGGTGTTCCATCTCGCGCTGCAACCGTCTCATCTCCTGCCACGGATCCCACATGAATCGTCCGTCCATAGCCTGCCTTCCCTTCCCAATGCGAGCCTCCTGAGCCTCGTCGATCGACAGACTCAGTACGAGATCGTGATCCGGTTGTCCACCGACAGAACGCCTGGCGCGCCCCACGCCGCGCGCTCGGCTTCCTGTTTTTCGGCCCAGGAGCGCACGGTGCCTTTCAGGACGACCTTGTTCCCGTCCACTTCAACGTCGATCCGCTCCGCGTCCGTTTCCGCGCTCCGCACGAGCGCCTTCTCGATCTTCTGTTTGAGGTCGGACGCCGTCACGCGGGGCTTGACGGTGAGCAGGTTGCTCACGCCCTTGACGCCGGTCAAACGGCGGACGACTCGCTCGGCGTCATCCTTCTGGTACTGCCACTCGACGGTGCCCTTCAGCGTGACCCACCCCTTCGAGACGGTCACGTCGAGGTTGTCAACGGACACGAACGCGTCCCACTCGAGTGCCCGGACGGCCGCAGCAGCGATGTCAGCATCGGTCCGCTCGTCAGCGGTGGAGAGGCGAACCTCGATATCGTTGGCTACCGCTTTCACGCCGCGAACACGGTGCGCGGCGTCCTCCGCCGCCCATCTCTTTGTGTAGGATTCGACCCAGCCGGTGAGCGTCACGACGCCGTCTTTGACCGCGACGCCGATCTCGTTGGGAAGCACGCGCGCGTCCCACTTCAGTTCGGCAAGGACGTCCGCCTGAATCTGTGCGTCGGTTCGCGTTTCCGCTGCAATTGCCATGGCCGATCTCCTCTCAATCAGGTGTCTTGGTGACGCTGTGTCGTGCTCCTGACCGTCGCCGTGACAGAGGCGACGCGATGTCGCCGATCCTCGTGATAGAAGAACACTGCGGACCGTCGGAACGAACACTAAAGCGGTATCCTTCCGGTGGTATTCCCTGCAAGCGATGAGTGAGCACATCGGTCACGTCGGTGATTGACCTCTGACGACCAGCACCGAGCACGATGCCTGCTTTACGACCTGCTCGGCGGTGCCGCCGACGAACGCATCTTCCAGGAGCGTGACCCCATTGGCACCGACAACGATCAGATCCTGCGCTCGGTCGCGGACTCGATGTAGAAGCTCGACGAACGCGAGACCGGGAGTGATTTCGGTGGTAAGGCGAATGGAGTCGACCGTCGCCGGGCATTTGGCCACAAGTGTCCGCATCGCGCTCGTCGCGGTCCGTTCGAGAGACCGCGCGTGGTCCCGGCCGGTGTCAAAAAGCCGGCTGCAGGGCGGCGGATACGCTTCGATGACGTGCAGGACGTGGAGTTCGGCATTCACCGACCGCGCGAGCTCGGCTGCCGTCAGGAACGCGGCGA
>CBIHMX010000719.1:0-1921 GCA_966211115.1 uncultured Gemmatimonadaceae bacterium
AAACGGTGTCAGACGCCGTTTTGCAAAAAGAGCGTCTGACCCCGTTTTCGTTTTGGGAACATGGGTCTGTTCCCGTTGCTCGCGTTCTTGATCCGCGGAATTCGCCCAGTCAGCGAACACCCGGTTTTCCCTATAAACCTTAGGTGAGCGGCCGGTGTCACATGGGTCACCATGGCTGAGAACGACCTCGAGCTGATCCGCGGCACCTTCGATCTGCTCATCCTCAAGACGCTCAGTTGGGGCCCGATGCACGGCCTCGGCGTGTTACGCTGGATCGAGTCGGTCACCGACCAGCGGTTGCTCATCGAAGAAGGGGCCCTCTACCCCGCCCTGCACCGCCTCGAACAGCGCGGCTGGGTCAGCGCCGAGTGGGGATTTTCGGAGAGCAACCGCAAGGCGAAGTATTATCGCCTTACGCCAACCGGCCGCCGCCAACTGACCGCCGAGTTGTCGCGATGGGCCCGTTACACGGAAGCGGTCGGCATGATCATCAACGCGAAGGGCGCGGGGGCCCGATGAACGGTCGTGACCCGCGCCGCCCGCGTGGCATCGACCTCCCACGCTCGAAGAACCGGCTCGACGTGGAGTTGAACGACGAATTCCGGTTCCATCTCGAGGAACGCATCGAGCAGTTCACCGCCTCCGGCATGTCGCGCGCCGACGCCGAGGCCGAAGTGCGCCGCCGGTTCGGGGACGTCCGGACCTGGCATGGAATGGCAAGGGCGATCGACGAGGAAACCATGCGACAGACCCACCGCTTCGAGTTGTTCGACACCCTCCGGCGCGAGACCGCGCGTTCGTTCCGCGTCCTGCTGCGCACCCCGGCCTTCTCGCTGATGGCGCTGCTGACGATGGCGTTAGGCATCGGCGCCACGACGGCGATCTACACCGTGCTGGATGCCGTCGTTCTCCGGCCACTGCCCTATCCCGACGCGAAGGAGCTCGTGACGCTGTTGCATCCGGCGACGGTCCCCGGCAGCGGTGAGCGGAAGTGGGGCCTTTCGGCCGGCGGCTACTTTCACGTCCGCGATAACACGAAGACGCTCGAGAGCATGGGGATGTACCGGGTGAATGGAATTCCCGTTTCCGGCGAGGGGGAGGCCGAAATCGCGCAGACCGCCAACATCACGGCGTCGATGTTCGAGGTACTCGGTGCGCGCGCCAGCCGCGGCCGGCTGTTCGCTGTCGAAGACGACCAACCGGACAGCGTTCGCCGTGTCGTACTTGGCTACGAATTCTGGCAGCGCCGGTATGGTGGCGACCCGGCGATCGTGGGAAAGCTGATCCAGCTTGGCAGTGCCGGCTACGAAGTGATCGGGGTGACCCAGCCGCGCCTGACGCTGCCGCTGCCCGGTCCGTTTTCGACGGCGCGAACCCTCGCCGGCGTCGGGATGGACCTGTGGTTGCCGCTGAAGCTGGATCCCGCCGGTCCACACTACAATAGCCACCCCTTCGTCGGCGTCGGACGACTCGCCGAAGGGTCGACGGTGGCTGATGCGCACCGTGAGTTCACGACGCTCACTCGCCAGCTCCCGGACGTGGTGCCTAACGCCTACAACGCGGACTTCATGAGGGAGTACAACTTCCGCGGGGAGGCCGCCCCACTGAAGGACAGCGTGCACGGGCCCACGCTGCCGCGAACGATGTGGATGTTGTTCGGCGCCGTCCTGCTGGTCCTGCTGATTGCCGCCGCCAATGTCGCGTCGCTGTTCATCGTCCGGATGGAGGCGCGGCGCCGGGAAGTCGCGGTACGTACGGCGCTCGGCGCGGATCGCCGGCACATGGCGGTTCATTACCTCTCCGAAAGCCTGCTGATCTGCCTCGCCGCCGCCGTCCTCGGCACCTGGCTTTCGTGGGCGGGGCTGCGCGCGATGATCGCGAGCGTCGCGCTTTCGCTCTTCTTCGGACAGCCGCAATGGGG
>CBIHMX010000720.1:0-1919 GCA_966211115.1 uncultured Gemmatimonadaceae bacterium
CAACGCGTGAAGTCGTGAAGTCGTGAAGTCGTGAAGTCGTGAAGTCGTGAAGTCGTGACCAGTAAACTCGTAAACCCGTGAATTCGTCAACTATTGTACCATGCCTACCATCCGAACCACCTCGAAATCGGAGCCCTTGATTCGCTTCAACGTGTCGATGTTCTCGTCATTCCAGCGCGAGTCCGGTGCGCCGCTCACGAAGAATCCACCGCCGTTGTCGGCCAGGATCATCCCGTATTTTTTCAGCGCCGTGAGGATGACCTGGACGTCAGCGGGAAAAGTCGAGATGTTGACGCTCGCCTTGAGCCGGACGCGCATGCCCATCGGGGGCAGGTTCGGATTGGTCTGGCTGCTGGCCCAGTGGCGGGCGGGCGGAACGTAAGCGCGGCGCGTCGTGGGGCAGGTGAAGCGTAACGCGTGCGCGATTGTCCCGGCCGCGACTTCCTCGTAGCGCGCCAGGCCGGGAAAGATGGGCAGGCCGGCGGCATCGGCCGAAGTCCATCCCTCGGGACGCAAGGCGTTCGAGCTCAGGTCGAAGATCGCGCCAGAACCGGCGGTCCAGCTCGCGCCTCCGTTCACCGGCCGCGCGTCGAACAGTTCGTACAGCGTCCAGTTGTCGACATCGAGCACGATGACGTGCCGGTCACCTCCCGCGTCAGGCCCACCTTCGATGGGCGCGTCCGGAGGGATTGGATACGGTCCCTGGTCGCTTTCGTCGTCATAGTAGAAGCTGACCGGAACCTTCGGCTGATCACCACGCACGGTCACGAACGGAATGCCCCACGGCACCCCTTCGTAAATCGTGCCAAAGTCCGGGTGCAGGCTGCGGGTCGCGCCGCACGACGCGATCAGGTTCGCCGAATTCGGATCGACCGGCTCGGCCGAGATGTCGCGGTTCCAGGCGTTGTCGGCGGGAAAGACCGTACGGCCGGGAAGCGGCTCGTTGACCGGCGGCAGTCCGTCGTCAGGCGGGTCGACCGGACCGGCGCCCTTGGAGCAGGCAAGGAGAGCGAGGCAAGTCGCCGAGACCACAAGTAATCGCATCGCTGTGAAGACAGGGTCTCACCGGCGCCGGTAACGGCACCGTTTCACTCAAGACACAAGCCTCACTGATCACCCGTCACATTTGTCTGTCGATCCGCGCAATTCGCCCAATTCGCGGAATCCGCGATTGGGTTTAAAGCACAACACCCACATCGCAGATGACGCGGAAGTGGCGTACCACACGAATTTCCTTCGAGTTATCGGGTCCTATTTCGACGGCGGAGCCGACAGGCGCTTGAGGCCCTTCTGCGCTTCAGCGGTGGACCACATGACCACCAGCGTGCACGGAGCGGATTGCGTCTTCCGCCCAACTCGCACTCGGCCCCAGTAGAACTGCCGATACTCCAGCGGGATGTCAGGCGGCTGGTACACCTCGATCGCGTATACATCCGTAGGCTTGGGCACCGGGTCGAAGGAATACGGGAAACCGCCATCCAGTATCCAACTGATACAGCGCCAGCCCACTATGGACTGCACCGTGTTCGCAGCGCCGTTGAGATTCTGCCGAAAGCCCGGCACATCGCGCAGCAACAACCGCGTGAAACTGATGTCCTTCGCCTTCTCGAGGATTTCCTGGCGGTTCATGTAGTAGCCGTAGCCCAGTTCCTGCCGGCAGAGGATGCCCTCGAACCGCAGGCGCGGACACTTCCGTTCCGCCCTGATCTCCACCTCGGCCAGGACCTGCGGCAGCCGCTGCATAACGAGATCGATCGCCAGCTCGGTGCCGACGTGGAGGTTCACCTGCGATTGCAGCGGGTCGAAGCCGACCTTGCGCACGCCGATCGTCAGGGCTCCAACCTGGACGCCGCGCGCGTTGAACTTGCCCGCCGAATCCGTCCGCAGAATGACCCCGCCCGGCATGATCAGCACACTGG
>CBIHMX010000721.1:0-1918 GCA_966211115.1 uncultured Gemmatimonadaceae bacterium
AAACAGCTGCTCCCGCATCGGCGGCGGGAGCGTCACCTCGAACATGAAGACCAGGCTGTTGATCAGGATCAACATGTACGTCGCCACTGGCGGGTTGCGGCGGGGAATGGTGTCCTGAATCGGTATCAAGGGAGATTCGCTTCCAATTGCTCGATGCGTTCCAAAAGGTCGACGATGATGGCCGCGGCCGTGAAGTTGACCCGCAGGTCACGACGTAGGCGTAGCATCCGGCGGAGCCGCGCTGGCGTATCTGCCGTGAACTCGAGTGTTCCCTGCGCTACAGGCTCGACGAGGCCATCACGTACCAGGCGGTCCAACTCGAGCTGACTGAGCCCGGCGGCTTCGGCCAGTTGCTCAAACGATAGGTGGACCTCCGTCCTCGGCCGCGCGGTCACTGTCAAGGCGTCGGGTGCCGGAGATCGCGTCGTCATCGGTCCGCTTTATGCCGGCTGAGCCGCTGTAACCGATGCCGCTCGTCTCAGGGCCTCGTACGCCTTTCGTTCCTCCACCGTTGGTCGCTCAGGGATGACGATGCGGACGATTGCGTGCAGATCGCCGCGAGTCCCGTCCCGACGCGGCAACCCTCGGCCACGCAGCCGGAGGCGATGGCCACTTTGAGTACCGCCAGGCACCTTGATGGTCACCGGACCGTCCGGTGTCTCGGTCGTGACTTCGTCACCGAGCACCGCCTGCCATGGTGATAGTGACAGGTCCGTCTCGAGGTCGTCGCCCACGATCCGATAGCGCGGATGCGGGATTACGCGGACCCGCAGATAGAGATCGCCTGGTGGACCGCCGCCGACCCCAGGTTCTCCTTCGCCACCCAGCCGGAGCACCGTGCCCTCACGGACGCCCGGCGGAATGTCCACCTCGAGGGTTCGGCCGTTCACCGTGATCCTGCGGCGCCCGCTCCGGAGTAGCTCCTCCAACGTCAGCGGCAATTCCACCTCGACGTCGGTACCGGGCATCGTGATTCGAACGCCACGCGTGCCGCGCCCGCCAGGTCTTCCAAACAGTGAGGCAAAGAAGTCGCTGAATCCGCCGAGATCGTCCCACTGTGCCGCGCCGACGTCACGCCACTCGGCGCCACCCGGCGGCGTGAAATCCGCTCCACTCTTCCAACCAGCCCCCAGAGCATCGTACTTGGCGCGCTTGTCGGCATCACTGAGCACCTCGTAAGCCTCGTTGATTTCCTTGAAGCGCTCCGCCGCCTTCGTGCGCTCGGCCGCGGGGTGCAGATCCGGATGGTGTTTTCGCGCTAGCTTGCGGTAAGCGCGTTTGATCTCCTCGCTCGTCGCCGTACGCGGCACACCCAGCGTCTCGTAATAATCGCGGAACTTCACCGCCACGGTTCCGGGACCTCCGGGTGAGCGGCGACGACAACCTGCGCGGCGCGAAGCAGTTCGTCTCCGAGTCGCCAGCCCCGCCGAACCTCGTGCGCCACGGTTCCAGGCTCGACACCCTCGCTCGCCACGGTTGCCACCGCCTCATGCACGTTCGGATCGAAGCGCCGTCCTTCGGACTCGATCGGCTCGACACCCAGTTCGCGCAGAGCAGTCAGAAACAGCCGATGCGTTGCGGCGACTCCTTCATAGAACGCCATGTCCTTGGAGCCCGTTGCCAGTGCGCGTTCGAGTGTGTCGAGCGCAGGCAGGAGGCGAAGCAAGGTGTCACGCCGGCCCTCCTCACGCGCCCCCTCCTGCTCCCGTGCGATGCGGCGCCGAAAGTTCTCGAAATCCGCAAGCAGACGGAGGTGCTGCTGCTCTTGCTCCTGAAGGTTGCGGCGAAGGTCTTCGACCTCATCGCTCGCGATCCGGTCGCCACTATCCTGCGCGTCCATGACTCAGCTCTCGCGTGACTCCTGCACGGCGCCGCCAGGGGCTCCGCGGTTTGCTTCACGAATCAGCCAGTACGTCGC
>CBIHMX010000722.1:0-1912 GCA_966211115.1 uncultured Gemmatimonadaceae bacterium
AGCGAAGGACTGTGGGAAGCGATGCATTCACTCGTGGCGTGGACCGCCGACCATTGGCGTGAACCCGACTGGAGCATCTGGGAAGCGCGCATGGACGCGCGACACTATGTCTTCAGCAAGGTGATGGCCTGGGTCGCGCTCGATCGGGGCGCCAGCCTCGCCCAGCAGGGTGCGTTCCCCGGTGACGTCGGGCGATGGCGCCGCGAGGCCGCACTCATACAACAGGACGTGCTCGCGAACGGTTGGGACGCCTCGCGTCGAACGTTCAAGCAGGCGTACGACGGGAACGACCTCGACGCCGCCGTCCTCGTCATTCCCACGATGCGATTCATCCCCCGCCTCGATCCGCGCATCCGCCAGACCATCGACGCAGTACACCGGGAGCTCGATGCCGGCAGCGATGAACTCATCTTCCGCTACCGCGGCCCCGATGGGTTGTCAGGCGCCGAAGGGGCATTCGTGATCTGTTCATTCTGGCTGGCGCAGGCCCACGCGCTCGCCGGCGACTTCGAGACGGGGGAGACGCTGTTCCGGAAGCTGCTCGAACGCGCGACCCCGCTCGGGCTCTACGGCGAACAGATCGACCCGGCGACCGGCGCCCACCTCGGCAACTTTCCGCAGGCGTTTTCACACGCCGCCGTCATGACCACCGCCCTGGTGCTCGAACGCCTCAGACCTCGGCGTGTTGCGGCTGCCAGTGAATCGTTCGCTGTGGGTACGGGATCGTGATGTTTTCGTCCGCATAACGCTGATGCAGGCGCTTCACGAACTCGTGCTTGAGCAGGTACTGGTCGGTGACGTGCTTGCCGCGCAGCACCACCGTGAAGCCGATGCCGTTGTCACCAAACGTGTGAAATCTGACCAACGGCGAGTATCCCTCCACGCCGCCCGTCACCGAGCGAAGCACCGTCCGCGCCACCTCGAGCGTCACTCGCTCGACGCGCTCGAGATCCTCCTCGTACGCCACCGACACGTCGACCAGGATACTCTGCTCGCTGCTGGGCAGGCTGAAGTTGGTGGTGATCGCCGACGCCAGTTGCGCGTTAGGCACGATGATCAGGTCGTTGGGAAGCCGCCGGATGGTCGTGTACCGCCACGTCACATCCTCGACGTAGCCCTCTTCCCCGGACGCCAACCTGACGAAGTCGCCGGGACGAACCTGCCGTGAGACCAGGATGTGGAATCCGGCAAACAGGTTGGCCAGCGTGTCCTGGAGCGCCAAGCCGACCGCCAGGCCGCCGACACCGAGCGCGGTCAGCAGCGGCGCCACCGACACCCCAATGGTGGCCAGCGTGATGAGCGCCCCAACGAGGAACACGCTCACCTGCGCAAGATTGCGCAGGATCCGCGCCGCCGGCAGCGCCGCGTTCACGCCCCCCATCGACTGAACGAGGAAACCGGCCATCCGGGCCAGCGTCCAGCTCATCGAAATGCCGAGCAGGACAATTACGACCCCCCCGGTGGCCTCCCGCACGTTGGCGGACATCGCCGACATGTCGACGCCCACGTGCAGGCCGAGGAGCGCCCCCCAAAGCGGAAGCGCCGTCCTGATCGTGCCCACCAGCAAGTCGTCGACCTGCGTCGCGGTTTGCGCGGCCGCGCGCGTCAGGCGTACCACGACCACCCGGCGAATCGCAAGGCTTACCAGCACGCCGACAACGAGTCCGATGGCCGCGGGCAGTACGTCGAGTAGCGTTGCCATCATCCTAAACTCTGTGATTAGCGGACTAGTCAACATATCACGACGATCAGCCGATGCGGCCTTTCCCGACGCATTGCATTGCTCGCCGCGACCTGAAGCGGTGGCTCCTTACGGATGTGTCCGGCTTACCGCCGAAGCGCTGTCGCGAGTCGTGGATCGAGGGACAAAGCCGAGGGCCGGAAGGCGTTTCGCCAGTACTTCCAGAAGGTG
>CBIHMX010000723.1:0-1911 GCA_966211115.1 uncultured Gemmatimonadaceae bacterium
GGCATCTGGCCGTGCCCGACGTCGACCCGGGCCCGTGGCGCGAGGCGCTTCACGTGATCGGCCACGGCCACAATGGTCTCGATGCGGTTGTGTACGAAGAACACCTGGCCGCCGCGATCCAGTTCCCGGGCGATCCCCTCGGCGATGAGCGCGTCGTCCCACGGTTCCACGAACGTGAGGACCGGCGACCGGTCGCGCGGCGGCGTCTGCATCAGCGTCAGGTCGCGGAGTCCGGCGAGCGCCAGGTGCAGCGTCCGCGGGATCGGCGTGGCCGTGAGCGTGAGCACGTCGGTCTCGAGGCGCAGTTCCTTCAGCCGCTCCTTGTGCTTGACGCCGAACCGGTGCTCCTCGTCGACCACGATCAGGCCTAACGACTTGAACCTGACGTCGGCGCTGAGGAGCCGGTGCGTGCCGATGACGACGTCGACCGTCCCATCGGCCAGCCCGGCGATGACCTTGGCCTGGTCGGCGGCGCCGAGGAAACGGCTCATCGTGGCGACGCGCACGGGAAAGTCGGCCAGCCGGTCGCCAAAGGTGCGGGCATGCTGCTCGGCGAGAATCGTCGTGGGGACGAGCACGGCCACCTGCCGTCCGGATTGGATGGCCTTGAAGGCGGCGCGGATGGCGATCTCCGTCTTGCCGTAGCCGACGTCCCCGACGAGCAGGCGGTCCATCGGTTGTGGGCGCTCGAGATCGCGCTTGACGTCGCCGGTCGCCTTGCGCTGGTCGGGCGTGTCCTCGAACAGGAACGACGATTCGAGCTGCTTCTGCCACGCCGTATCCGGAACATGCGGCGGCCGCGAGGCGATGCTGCGGCGCGCATACAGTTGGAGCAGCTCCTCGGTCATCTGGTGAATGGCCGACTGCGTGCGGTCCCGCTGCTGCTTCCACCGGCGACCGCCGAGCTTGTGGAGGCGCGGCGGCGGCGTGTCGTCATCGGCCGTCGTCGCCGCGCGGTATCGCTCGACCTGGTCGAGGCGGTAGAGCGGAACGTTGAGCCGGTCGCCGCCCTCGTACTCGATCACCGCCACTTCGACGACGCTTTCGCGCACGAAGATCTTCTCGATGCCCCGGTAGATCCCGACCCCATGCTCGAGGTGAACGACGTAGTCGCCGGGCTTGAGGCCGGTGACCGTTTCGATGGCCACGCCCGCGCCATACCGGCGGGATCGACGAAGCCTCCGGTCGCGACGGAAGATTTCGTGGTCGGTGAGGACGCGCAGACCGCGGGAATGGGGAATCGGGAATGGGGAATCGGTCTCGAAGCCGGACCTTCGGCCCCCTATTCCCGATTCCCGATTCCCTATTCCCGATTCCCGACCTTCGATTCCCGATTCCCGATTCCCGATTCCCGATTCCCGATTCCCGACACCCGGCGGCAGAATGAATCCGCCATTCAGCACACCGATCGTGATGGCGGCTGGTGACGGCGACCATTCCCCTTCGTTCAGCAGTTCCTCGAGGCGCTCGGCCTGGCCGCTGTTGTCGCAGAGGATGATCGTGGGCGTGCCTTCCCTGACCACGCGGCGGAGCAGCTTGACGTCGCGACCGATCGACTCCGGCTCACGCACCGGGAACACCAGCACGTCCTTCTCGCGCTCGGGATCGGCCATGCACACACGTGCATAACGACGCACGGTGGCCAGCATGGCCGAGGGGGGATCGAACAACAGGTCGCGGGATGGCGCGTCTTCGCCGCGCCGGCGGGCCAGTTCCACGTGGTGCGCCGCTTCGTCCCACGTGCGCGTCACTTCCGGCTCCATGTGGCTCTCATCAGGCAGCACCAGCAGCGTGTCGGGCGGCCAGAGGTCGGGCAGGGAGCGCCGTTCCACGCCTTCATCGGACGAGGCGGCCGCTTCGGCGGGAAGGATCAGGGCCAGTTCTGCGTCGCGAACCGAGCGCTGGCTGAGC
>CBIHMX010000724.1:0-1910 GCA_966211115.1 uncultured Gemmatimonadaceae bacterium
GAATACAGGAACGCCTGTTTCGTCGCCTGAAACACGCCGGGGATCCGCCGCCCACCGACGTTCACGTCCATGACCACCGGCGCGACCGGCGTGTCGTAGTTCCAGATGTCGTGCTTGACGAGCTGGTAGTGCCATTTGCGTTGCCCGGTCTGCACGTCGAGCGCAATCAGGCTCGTGCTGAACAGGTTGTCGCCCGGACGGAAGCCACCGTAGAAATCCATCGTGGCGCCGTTCGTCGGAATGTAGACCAGGCCGCGTTGCGGATCCGCCGACAGCGGCGCCCACGATGAGACGTCTCCCGTCCACTTCCACGCGTCGTTCTTCCACGTTTCGTGCCCGAACTCGCCGGGCCGCGGAATGACGTGGAACTTCCACTTGAAGGCGCCGGTGCGCGCGTCGTAGGCGACGATGTCGCCCGGGACGTTTTCGATGCGCGTCTGGTTGTACCCTTGCTCGGCGGAGTTGCCGACGATGATCACGCCGTTGACGACGATCGGCGGCGACGACGTCGTGATGTATCCGATCTCGAGCGGAATGCCCTTGGCCGGATCGTACGGCTGCTTCAGGTTGAGCCAGGGATCCCAGTCCTTGATGATGTCGGCGACCATGTCGACGGTGCCGGTCGACGGAAATCCCGGAATGGGAATGCCCTTTCCCCATCCCGCGAGTGGCTTGCCGGTTTCGGCATCGAGTGCGTGCAGGAAGAACGCCGGCGTGGTCACGTACACGACACCCTTGCCGTCGATTTCCGCGTAAGCGACGCCTTTGCCATGACTGGCGCGCATCGAATAGGCCCAGCGTGGCGTTTCGGGCTCCTGGAACGCCCACAACGTCTTTCCGGTAACGGGATCGAGCGCTACCACGGTGCGCTTGGGCCCCGCCGTCGTGATCAGCTTGCCTTTCGCGTAGATCGGCAGGTTTCTCGCGAGCGTCTCACCGCCGATGTCGATCGGCGAATCCGTTCCCTTCCACTGCCACGCGATCTGCAACCGGTTGAAGTTCGACGCGTTGAGCTGGTCGAGCGGCGAATACCGTGTCGAGCTCGCGCCGCCATTGATGCCGCGCCATTCGCCCTGGGGCGTCGCGGCTTGTGCGCCCGCCGAGGTGGCGAACAGCACCATGGACGAGACAGCAATCGGGTGTACCACACGGTGAAATTTCACGAGCAGGTCCCTCGCTCCGGCGCCTAACGCGGCGCCGTCGTCTGTGTGTTTTCCGGCATGGGAACGCCCCCGGCAACCTTACGCCCCAACTGCCGCAGCCGTTCACCAGAAATTGGGGTCAGACCCCGGTTTCAGCGACGGCAGGCGTCCACGATACTGCTGGCGTTGTCGACCATTCCGGCGGGTCCATTTGTGACCCCGAAGGCGACGTGCGCCGCTTCGTGCTCCAGCGTGCGTACCACGTCGTCGACACTCCTCACGCCGCGGTTCATCGGGTCGATGTGTCGGGCGATCATGATGTCACCGCTGGTTCGTGCCTGGCCTGACACGAGGCGCCCGCCGACGCGCCACATGTACGGCCGCACGGTCACACGGCCTTCAAGCATGGAGGATTCGAGGACAGACCCGTAGGCCGCGCATTCACCACCGAGACTCTTGAGCTCGGCGACGCGTTGCGTCGATCGAACGGCGAGAACAGGGTCGACGGACAGAACGGCTGAGTCCGCAGTAGCGGGCTCCAGTATTTCCGGAGCAGCGACGGTTGTCGACGGCGTGCGGGAGACCGCACATCCTGCGAGGTAACCGGACATCAACAGCAGAAGAAGTCGTCGCATCAGAAAACGCTGTCGAATGGACCTGCATTCCGCGAGGCCCGCCGCCATCGCCGATGCAGTCGCGATTGGGGGTCAGACCCGGGGTCAGACCCCGGGTCTGACCCCGGGTCTGACCCCCATGGCATGGCAGGCC
>CBIHMX010000725.1:0-1902 GCA_966211115.1 uncultured Gemmatimonadaceae bacterium
GATGGCAACCATGTGAAGTCGTCCGGAAGGCAGGGCCCAGGGCCCGGCGAGTTCACGCGGATCGATGCGCTTCGTCGCTTGCCCGGCGACACCCTTGCCGTACTGGACCAGCAGCGCATGGTGAAGTACTTCACGTCGCGCGGAGACCACGTCCGCACAGTGGACCTGCGGAATCCTCCCATTGCGCAGGCTCGCGGCTCGCTGTTTGTGATCGCAATGTTTCCGGACGGTTCGCGAGTTGTCACCGGCGGCGAGTTTCCGCCGCCACGAGCGCGCGGCGAGCGCTGGACCGAGGTTCGCGAATTCTGGCTGATTGATCAGCACAACGCGGTGAAAGCAGCACTGGGCGTGTTGCCCCTTTCGCACTACGCGATGGATGATAGCCCTCAACGCCCGTGGTTTGGGGCACAATTCACGTTTGCGAATGACGCGCGATCGTTTTACTACGGGATCGGTGATGAATATTCGATCCTGCGCTTTTCGCCCGAGGGACGCGTCGTGCGAATCATTCGACGGCGCTGGACGCCGGCGCCGGTGACCAGGTCGGACATCGACGCGTTTGTCAGGGAGTGGGGAAAACGGTGGGTGAGGGGCACCGGGCCAGAGGCCGACGCGCGTTACGCGGATATTCGTGACGATCCATATGCGCTGACGGTGCCTGCCTATTCCCAGTTCATGGTTGATCCAAACGAGCGCCTCTGGGTCAGGGAGCCGCACGTCGCGGATGCGGCCTGGGCTGGTCAGCTTTACGGAGTTCCGCTCGTGCCGAGCACGTGGAATGTTTTTGACAACCAGGGACGCTGGCTGTTCGACGTCCTGATGCCAGCGCGCTTCCTGGTCACAGAGATCGGTTCAGATTATGTGCTTGGCGTTGCGCGCGGTGCGGACGACCTGGAGACGGTGGTCATGTACCGGTTAGTGCGCCGATGACCGACCGCCAGTTTACGATCGCGCGGCGGCGGATGAATGGCGCCTGCGCGAGTTCATATGATCCTCGACAACTGAAACCTGTCAGGCAATGACGTTCCGTTTCGCATGTCTGCTCAGCGTGAGCGTAGCGTTCGTCGCGTGCAACGTTGCATCCGATCGCGCCGACGGGAAGTCCCGACGCGTTGGCGATAGTGCAGGCATCCGCGCCTCATACGTGTGGGGTGCCGAAGTCAACACAATGCGGCCGTGTGGAACGGATTCAACATTCTGGGTTTTGGCCTCGACTGCTGTCCTGAAAAGGCTCCGAGCGTCCCAGGAGAGCCTGCAGTCGAAGCCGTATGATGCGATCTTCATTCGCGTTCTTGGTATGCGCACGACCGGGCCCACCGACGGTTTCGCTGAGCAGACCAATGGCTACTTTCAAGTAACGCAACTTCTCGAAGTGCGACGCCTTCAGCCGGGCGAGTGTTGATGCAATGAGCGGCGCTCTTTCCAATACGGTGCGCCGCGCTTCCCGCCGCGGCATTGTTATGATTAGCGTCCAGCTGGAACGCGATCCAATGGTAGAAAGGTGGCGCACGGCGTCGCCTAACAAGAAGCTGCGGCTGACGATGGAGTTGTGGAACGCGCGGGGGCGCGCGCTTCTCCCATGTCCACGGCGTGAGTTCATATGATCCATGGCAGCGGAGCGCCAACGTCAGGCAGACACGAACAACAACCTATGAGCTCGACGCAAACGGATACACCATCGAAAATGTCGACCGCTCGCCACACGGTTCGGCCGCTCGTGCGTGACATGGTGCTGCTCCTCTTCGGTGCGGCGCTCGCACTGGGGGCGGACCAGTGGCGCGAAGGACGCGCGGAGAAACACCGAACCGACCTCGCCATGGCGAGTATCCGCGCCGAACTTGCGGAGAATCTCATCCGGGTGGACAGCGCCCGCGCCAATCATCTGCTGATGGCCGACACGCT
>CBIHMX010000726.1:0-1888 GCA_966211115.1 uncultured Gemmatimonadaceae bacterium
AACGTGGAAACTTCCCCGAGTGACCCACGCGCGATGGAAAGGTGATGGACGTATTCCTTCGTTGATGCACGCCCGTTTCCCTCGGCAATATTCGAGGCAATCGAAACAGCAGCTCGTCGTACCTGGGAGGTCAGGCCGAATTTTTCGGCGGTGGGGAATGCCCTTGTCGAACGGTAGATGTCTTCTGCCAGCGACATTGCGACCTGCCATACCTTGAGCGATCGGTGATCGGGAACCAGCGCGCTGGATGAGCGAGTCATGATCAGGAGGGTTGGAGTTTGGCGGAAACGCTAGACACGGAGCGTCACGGCCCCGTCACCTCAGCGGCCGGGGCTCGGCCGAACGAACCCGATTCCCCATTCCCGATTCCCGATTCCCGGCGCGGCGCGCTGGTCGTAACGGCAATCCTCCTCACCGTTTACGCCGCCACTCTCGCTCCCACCGTCACCCTCTGGGACGCCGGCGAATTCCAGGCCGCTATCGCGTCGTTAGGTATCCCGCACCCGCCCGGCACGCCGCTCTACATCGTCATCGGCAACGTCTGGTCCACGCTGCTCGGGTTTCTGCCGCTTGGCCTCGCCGTGAATCTCCTGTCCGCCGTGGCGACCGCGATCGCCTGTGGCTTGCTGGCCGGTCTCGTGACGCGGTGGACCGGCAATCGGGTTGCGGGGATTGCGGCTGGACTCTCGTCAGGCACCATGCTGGCGGTGTGGCAGAACGCGACCGAGACGGAGGTCTACGCGCTGTCAATGCTCCTCGGCGTGTTGATGGTGTGGGTTGGCGAGCGCGCCGGCGCGCGGGACGACCGGAGGCTCCGGCTGCTGCTGGTCTACCTCATCGCGCTGGCCGTTCCGGTGCAGATCAGCGCGCTGGTGGCGGCGCCGGCGGCCATACTGCTGGCCGCGACGCCGGCCGATGGAGGTCGCCTCGACGGGCGCCGCGTTGTGGCGTTGGGCGCGGTGGTCGTGATCGTCGCCGGGGCAGGGCTCGCCTCCGCCGGCATTGCCCTGGCGGGACTCGTTATGCTCATCGCGTCGGCTGTGCGCGCCCGCCCGCCATTCGGGCGCGAGGCGATTGCGTACGGCGCGGTCGTCCTGGTTGGCCTGACGCCCACACTCTTCATGCTCGTCAGGGCGGCGCATGATCCCTTCATCAACCAGGGCAACCCTGCGACGGTCGCCCAGTTCGTCGACGTCGTGGCGCGCAACCAGTATCCGCTGCCGGGTCTCTGGCCGCGCGCCGCGCCGATCTGGATCCAGCTGCTGAACCTCATTCAGTACGCGGACTGGCAGGTAGCGTCCGGTCTCGATCCCTCGGTGGCGGCGTCGGTGCTCCGCACGCCATGGAGTGTCGCGGCGTTCCTGCTGGCCGTCGCCGGCTGGCGTCACCTGCGGTCGGTGAGCCGCCGGGCGGCACGGGGGACCGGCGTCCTGCTGGTGATGTCATCGTTAGGCGTGGTCGGCGTGCTCAATATGCGCGCCAGTCCCAGCATCCTCGACGCGGTGCTTCCTGAAGGCGCGACGCATGAGCCGCGGGAACGCGACTACTTCTTCGCGCTGGCGTTCGCGACCACCGGCATGCTGGTGGGGACCGGCGCGGTCGCCAGTGCACGTCGCTGGCTGGCGGCGGCTCCGAAGGCAGTTCCAGCCGTGGCGATCGGTGCCGCCTTCCTGCCCGTCCTCCTGAACTGGCGCGCCGCCGACCGCCGGCGCGAAGGTCAGCTCGCCGACGTGTTCGGAGAGTCACTCCTCGCTTCCGTGCCACAACGGGCCGTGCTGCTGGTCGCCGGCGACAACGATTCGTACACGACCTGGTATCGACAGGCCGCCCTGGATGATCGGCGCGACGTCGTGCCGGTGACGATCTCGCTCCTGCCCGCGGCGTGGTA
>CBIHMX010000727.1:0-1868 GCA_966211115.1 uncultured Gemmatimonadaceae bacterium
GGGTGTGGCGTAGGGCACGAGCGGCACGGCGCCCAGTTGCACCGTCAGCTCGGGAAGGACATCCCCGGGCAACCCCTCGCCGGCGACGGCGAAGGCGGTGGCGGTCGGCGGGTGCGCGTGCACCACCGCCGCGACATCGTCGCGCGCCCGGTACGCCGCCAGGTGCATCGCGACTTCGGACGACACGTCGTGCCTTCCTTCGACCCTGTTCCCGTCCATGGTCACCAGCACGAGGTCATGCTCCTCCACGTCGGCTTTCGAGAATCCGCGAGGTGTTACCAGGATATGGTCAGCGGAGAGGCGAGCCGAGACGTTCCCGTCGGGCCCCGCGATCAAGCCTCGCTGGTACAGGCGCCGGCAGACGCGAACGATCTCGCGCCGAATATCGCCGCTCACCGCTCGCCATCCGCCGTCCGCCCTCCGCCTTCTGACTGGTAGACGACCCGTCCGCCGACGATGGTACAGGTCGCCCGGCCGGTGAGGCGCTTTCCGCGGTAGGGAGAATTCCGCCCCTTCGAGAGGAAGCGGTCCGGATCGACCGTCCATTCCACGACCGGGTCGAAGATTGTGATGTCCGCCACACTCCCGCGGCGCAATGTGCCACCGGCCAGCCCGAAGACCCGGGCCGGGGTGCTGGACATCCGGTCGACGAGCGTCGGCCAGCTCAGGATGCCGGGCACGACGAGGTGCGTCGCCACCACCGCCAGCGCGGTTTCCAGTCCCACGATGCCGTTAGGCGCATCGGAGAACTCGCGCTCCTTCTCGTCGTAGTGGTGCGGCGCATGATCTGTGGCAACGAGGTCGATCGTGCCGTCGCGAACGGCTTCCTGGAGCGCCGCCACGTCATCCGCCGTTCGCAGCGGCGGATTCATCTTGGCGTTCGTGTCGTACGCGCCGATGGATTCCTCGGTGAGCGACAGGTGATGCGGGCAGACCTCGGCGGTCACGCGAATGTGGCGATCCTTGCCCCAGCGGATCAGTTCCACCGAACCGCGCGTGCTCATGTGACAGAGGTGCACGTGTCCGCCCGTCCGGCGCGCGAGGAGCATGTCCCGGATGGCCATGATCTCTTCTGCTTCAGACGGGATTCCCTTGAGTCCGAGCCGCGCGGAGACGACGCCTTCGTTCATGGCGCCGCCGGCGGCCAGTGACATCTCCTCGCAGTGATCGGCGACCGGGATGTTGAACGTGCGCGCGTACTCGAGCGCGGTGCGCATCAGTTGCGCGGTCGCGACCGGCTTGCCGTCGTCGCTCACCCCCACCGCGCCGGCGCCCACCATTTCGCCGAACTCGGCGAGCGATTCCCCCTTCTGTCCGACCGAGACGGCGCCGATGGGATAGACGCGCGCCGATTTCGCCCGCTGCGCCTGCCTGACGATGAATCCGACCGCCGCCTGGTTGTCGGTGACCGGGTCGGTGTTCGGCATCGCGCAAACCGCCGTGAACCCACCCGCCGCCGCAGCCCGCGCTCCAGTGGCGATGGTCTCGACGTCTTCGCGCCCCGGTTCGCGCAGGTGGCAGTGCACGTCGATGAAGCCTGGTGAAACGATCAGCCCCGAGCAATCGATGACCTCGAGTCCGCCATCCTGGCGCACCTCGCCTAACGACGTGCCGGCGTGACTGATGGATTCACCCTCGACGAGCACATCGCCGATGGCGTCGATCCCCTGCGAGGGATCGATGATGCGACCGTTCCTGAGCAACAGAGACATTCGGGAATCGGGAATCGGGAATCGGGAATCAACCCTCTTCAACTCTTCAACTCATCAACCTGATTTCGCTGCCTCGGTCAGCTCGGGATGACCGCCCGCGAGCAGGTACAGCACCGCCATGCGGACCGCCACCCCGTTCGTGACCTGGTCCAGGAT
>CBIHMX010000728.1:0-1860 GCA_966211115.1 uncultured Gemmatimonadaceae bacterium
TGGCTGTGCGTCGCTTCAGGGACTGACCGATGGCCGTCGCTGTGTCCAGCCGCCAGGGCGCGATCCGCGACCAAGCGCTGTTTCCCATCGCCGACCGTGTCGCCGCCGGCGAACGCCTGTCGGCAGCCGACGCCGTCACGCTGTTCCGGTCTCCGGACCTCCTGGGTGTCGGCGCGCTAGCTGACGCGGTCAATCGCGCGAAGCACGGCGACGTCGTCACGTTTGCCGCCAACCAGCACATCAATCCGACCAATGTCTGCATCCTGCGGAAGACGTGCGTCTTCTGCGGCTATGCGAGGCTCCCCAAGGAAGAAGGCGCCTATCGATACTCACTTGACCAGGTGCTGGCAGAAGCGGAACCGGCGCGCCATGGGCTGACGAAGGAGTTCCACATCGTCGGCGGGCTCGATATGCAGGCGGGGCTCGAGTACTACCAGGACATGTTCCGCGCCCTCAAGCGCGAGTTTCCGCACGTGCACATCAAGGCGCTCACGGCAGTCGAGATCGAGCTCATCGCCCTCCGCGAGGCCGGGCTCGACACACTGCCCGGCGGCGGCGCCGAAACGTTCAGCCTCGCCGTCCGCGAACAGATCGCCGACAAGAAGCTGGGCGGGGGTGATTTCATCGGCGTGCACCGCGCGGCGCACCGGTTAGGCATCCGCTCGAACTGCACGATGCTGTACGGGCATGTCGAGACGATCGAGGACCGGGTCGAGCACCTCCAGATGCTCCGCGACCTGCAGGACGAGACGGGTGGATTCCTGGCGTACATCCCGCTGGCCTATCACCCCGACGACAACGAGCTCGGCAAGCGGTTAGGCAGGGAGGGGACCACGACGACCGGCTTCGACGACCTGCGCAACCTGGCGGTCGGCCGACTCTTCCTCGACAACTTCGACCACATCAAGACGCACTGGATCATGGTGTCGTCGTTCCTGTCGCAGGCCGCGCTGCATTTCGGCGTGAACGACATGGAAGGCACGGTCGTGCGCGAGAAGATCTACCACGCCGTGGGCGCGACGACGCCGCAGGCGATGACGCTCGACGACATCCTCAAGCTCATTCGTGACGCTGGGAAAACGCCGGCGGAACGCGACAGCTTCTACAAGATCATCCGGACGTTCGACGCCGAGCCATCGGCTGCCTGATGTTGCGCGTCGGCCGGATCCCGTACATCAACTGTTATCCGGTGTACGGGGCCATCGACGCCGGAGTCGTCAGGCTGGACGCGGAACTGGTCACGGGTGTCCCGTCGGAGCTCAACGCGAAGATGGCGCGCGGGCAGCTCGACGTGAGCGTGGTCTCGGCGATCGAGTATGCGCGTGCCTCGGAGCGATACCTGCTGCTCCCGGATCTCGCCATTTCCTGCGATGGGCCGGTGCGTAGCGTCCTGTTGCTGTCCAAGGTTCCGGCTCCGGAGTTAGGCGGTTGCCGCGTCATGTTGAGTCGGAGTTCGATGACGAGCGTTGCCCTCCTCGAGCTCCTCTTTGCCAATGTCTGGCATTCGAAACCTGATTTCACTCCTGGTGATGCGGAGTTGATCGACGTGGACAGGTTTCCCGATGAACCGCATGAGGCACGATTGGTCATCGGCGACGCCGCGCTGGTTCTCGGGAACCGTGAATCGGGACTCGGGAACAGGGCCTACCCGTACGTCTATGACCTTGGTACGGAGTGGAAGCGGTGGACCGGTCTTCCGTTCGTGTTTGCGGTCTGGGTAGCACAACGGAGCACGTCCGTCGATCGCGCGCTGTCCGTTCACGCCACGCTCATCGAATCCCGGAGCTGGGGGCTGCAGCACCTCGACCAACTGGCTGAGCGCGCGGCGCAATCGTCAGGCGTCGACACTGGCACGTGCCG
>CBIHMX010000729.1:0-1858 GCA_966211115.1 uncultured Gemmatimonadaceae bacterium
ACCACACCGGCTCCTGGTAATTCTCGAGGGCGAGAGCCTCTTCAACGACGCGAGTGCGCTGCTGGTCTACCGACTCGCGGTGGGTGCGGCCGTCACCGGGACATTGTCCGGATGGAGTGTGGTGCCAACGCTGCTGATCGTCACGGCTGGCAGCATCATCCTGGGCTTACTGTTGTCGCAAATCACGGTCGTGATCACGCGGAATATCAGGGATGTATCCACGGCCGTCGTGTTCCAGTTCGGCTGGACCTTCGGCGTCTGGATGCTGGCCGAACGGCTGCATCTCTCCGGCATCATCACCATGGTCGTGTTCGCGATGGCGACCGCGCGACGCGCCCCGGAAGTGATCCCTCCACGGATTCGAGTCCCGAGCTGGGCGTTCTGGGAGGTCTCGGTCTTCGTGCTGAACGTTCTGGCGTTCATCCTGGTTGGATTCCAGCTCAAGTCCATTGCCTTACGAGTGACCGGTGCGGTCGCGGTGCAATACGCGACGGTGGCGGCGATCGTGTGCGTGGCGGTGATCCTGGCGAGGATCGTCTGGGTGACTGGCGCGGCAGCCTTCAGCCGCTGGCGGTGTCGTCCTCGCCCGGACGGTGCACCCGGCCCGAAGGACCACGTCTCGCTGAGTCCGCGCGCCGCGGCGGTCGCTGCCTGGTGCGGGATGCGCGGTACGGTCACACTGGCGGCGGCGCTGGCACTTCCGACCGTGGAACACGGCGGCATCGCTTTTCCGTACCGCGACCTGATTCTCGTCTCGGCGTTCGGTGTGGTACTTGGCACGCTGGTGCTGCAAGGACTGACGCTGCGACCACTGCTTCTGCGCCTGAAACTCGACGACGACGGAACCGTTCAGCGAGAGGTTCGTCACGCCCGTGTTGAAACGCTACGTGCGGCTGTCACAGCCACATCGACATTCTAGGGGGCCGATACCGCGTCACTCGTCAGGCATCGGTATGAGCTCCAGTTGCAGCGGGCGGAGCAGGATCAGGCACACCCCGTCGCCCGCGATCACGGGACGGAGGGCGCCGACGCCGACGTAGTGCGCGCTGCCGTCGAGGCGAGACGCAAACGGTTGGTGGCGCTTCGCGCCGACGGAACCATCGGGGACGCCGCGTTTCAGCGGATCGAGGAAGAACTCGACCTGGCGGAACTCGACTGGGAACACCTCATCGACTCGAAGCTGTAAAGCGCTCGAATCGATAGGCAAGCCCGGGGCCACCGTCGCCTTCGTAGGCGATTTGCGCAACCAGCAGCGCATACGGTTCCATGTAACGCGCCATCTCCAGCGGACCTGCGTCAACGGGATCGAAGCCGACGTCGCGAATCAATTTCGCGGCCACTTTCTTCGCTCCTGCGTCATCGCCGCAGTAGATCAGGCTGGGGCGCGGCCGGCGGCGCGACCGGTAGACGCCGAACAACACCTCGCTGGGTATCGTGTTGAACGCGCTTACCACGTTCGCGCCGCGAATCTTGCTCGCGAGGCGCTCGGCGCCCGACGAGGTATGTGCAACGACGAGCGCCGTGTCGCTTCGGTTCATGGGGAGCGAACACGACACAACGACCTTTCCCGCCAGGTCACCGGCCTGTTTCAGCACGTCATTGATGCGCGACCAGTGCACGGAAAGAAGCATCGTGTCAGCGTCTCGCGCTGCTTCCGCCGGTGTCCCCGCGCAGGCGCCGTTACCAGCCTCGCGGGCCAGGCGCGCGAGTTTCCGCTCGCTGCGGGAGTAGCTGAACGTCACCTCATGACCGGTGCGCGCGAAGATGGTGCCGAGCTTGGCGCCCATCAGGCCCGAACCCAGGACTCCCACTCGCATTGCCGTGCTCCTGTGCGGGGTTCGGCTACAGGATACACCCG
>CBIHMX010000730.1:0-1848 GCA_966211115.1 uncultured Gemmatimonadaceae bacterium
ATGCAGGCCAATGACCTCAGTCTCCTCGGTAAACGGCGTCGGGGCAAAGAAGCCAACGCCAATCGACGGTCGGTACGTCCACCCACCACCCAGCCTGACGAGCGCCGAAGCGCGCGGACTGAAGAACGTGCCATACTCGCTGTGCATATCGAGCCGGCCCGATGCGGTCACCGCGAGATCTTCACCGACGTCGGTCGTCACCTGTCCGAAAATGCCGGGCGTCGTAAAGTTGAAGTCGAAGCCATCCACGTCTCGTGAATCGAATGACTCGCCAAGGAGCGCGGCGCCGAGTACCCAGGTCTGTGTGCCGCGAGCCACGGTGTACGCGGCCTCGCCGAACCAGGTGTCGTGCCTGTCGCGCTCGAGCACCGAACCGAACGTATGCCGGTGATCCTGTGAGCTAAAGGAGCCACGCAAATTCACGAGACCCGACGACGTGAGTTTTCGCAGCGTGCCGCCGGCGTCATAACGACGCGTCCGCAGGCGCTCCGGATATGGCTGCCCGTCAGGCGCCAAACCTCCGGACATGGTGCCGCCATTGCGGCTTTCGAACGTGGTGCCGGCGGTCAGCATGCCCGCGTCACCGTTGCCCGGATTCCAGAACAGGCGCGGACGAAGCACGCCGCGTGCGTAACCGGGGAGATCCGTCCAGGCATCAGCGTCGCGGTCGGTCTGGCGTTGGGTGTGGATTCCACCAAGGACGGTATATGAAATCGAGCTTGGAGCTTGGGGTGTGGGGCTTGGCAAACGATTCCCAACAAATGCAACAACATCGCTTCCCCCCAGCGTGGTCTGGTTGAGCAGCAGCTCCCGTATCGGCTCGTCGTCCGGCTGCCGGGAGCGCAGGTTCACCACACCGCCTAACGCGCTGCTTCCATACAGGGCGGAGGCGACACCCTTGATGATCTCCACGCCGCCGAGGTCCATCGGCGGGATCTGGAGCAGTCCAAGCCCGCCGGTCTGCCCGCCATACAACGGCAGGCCGTCAGAAAGGATCTGCGTGTAGCGACCGCGCAGTCCCTGGACGCGTACCGCGGCGCCGCCGAGTGAGGGTGACGTGACCTGCACCCGCAGTCCGGCGGTCTCATTCAGCATCATCGTGATGTCACCGGGCGTCATCAGCAGTTTCTCGGTGACTTCCTCAGCGTCGAGCACCTCGACACGAACCGGGTCATCGGCGATGCGCCGTTCGCTGCGCGTCGCGCTCACCGTCACGCCGCCGAGTGTTCGTGCCGAGTCCTGCCTCGCGCGCGCGAGCGAGTCTTCCCTGGTCTGCACCGTTTGGGCGGCTACGGTGCAGGGCAGGATGAACAGAAAGGCCCTTAACGCAGAGGACAATGAAATCACGGAGGGAAGATAGTGAGGTGGACTGGCGCGTTACCGACCCTACGTGAGGGCCAAGCCGCAGCAAACCCGGACGCGGATTGCGCAAAAACGAGCGGATCGGGACGGTTTCATCAGCCGGGTTCAGTCCGATCCGCGTGCTGGGCTTTTGGTCACAACGCCGAAACTCGATGCGATAGCTTCCAGCAATGGCATTCGTGCTCAACCTCCTGATCTCGATCATCATCGGGATCGCCCTCACAATCGGACTGATCCTTGCGCTCGGGTGGCTCGTCTCAACGCCGCCATACCACGGTCCCATCACCGACCATTTCGACGGCCGGCGATTCAGGAACATCCGCGCGACGCCCCATAATGACTTTCGCGATGCCGCCAAGTGGGCGACGACGCGCCAGCGAGGAGCATGGAACAGCTATCGCGACGAAGAGCCTGGCGACAAGCCGCCAACTCGCATCGACGGCGAGCAACTGCGTGCCACGTTCATCAATCACACGACCGTCCTGC
>CBIHMX010000731.1:0-1842 GCA_966211115.1 uncultured Gemmatimonadaceae bacterium
AGTACTCCCCACCTGAGATCTCCGCGATGATCCTGCGCAAGCTGAAGGAGGCGGCGGAGGCGTATTTGGGAGATCAGGTCAAGCAGGCGGTGGTTACGGTGCCGGCCTACTTCAACGACAGTCAGCGGCAGGCCACCAAAGACGCCGGCCAGATCGCGGGTCTCGAGGTGCTCCGCATCATCAACGAGCCCACCGCCGCCTCACTCGCCTACGGACTCGACAAGAAGCAGGACGAGCAGATCGCCGTATATGACCTCGGCGGCGGCACGTTCGACATCTCCATTCTTGAAATGGGTGATGGCGTGTTTGAGGTCAAGGCGACGAATGGCGACACCCACCTTGGCGGAGATGACTTCGACCAGCGCGTCATCGACTGGATTGCCGATGAGTTCAGGAACGCGCACGGAATAGACCTGCGCAAGGATCGCATGGCGCTGCAGCGCCTGAAGGAAGCAGGCGAGAAGGCGAAGATCGAGCTCAGCTCGGCGATGCAGACCGATATCAATCTGCCCTTCATCACCGCGGATGCCTCCGGCCCGAAGCATCTCACGATGACGCTCACTCGCGCGAAGCTCGAAGCGCTGGTCGGGGATCTGATCGAGCGCACGGCCGCGCCCTGCCGGCAGGCGATGAAGGACGCGGGCGTCGCGGCGGCCGACATCGACGAGGTCGTGCTGGTGGGTGGTCAGACGCGGATGCCGAAGGTTCAGAATGTGGTCCAGCAGACTTTCGGCCGCGAGCCTCACAAAGGCGTCAACCCGGACGAAGTGGTCGCGGTCGGCGCCGCGGTCCAGGGGGCCGTCCTCGCCGGCGACGTGAAGGGCGTCGTGCTCCTCGACGTCACGCCACTATCGCTCGGCGTCGAGACACTCGGTGGGGTCATGACGGTCCTGATTCCGAGGAATACCACCATTCCCGCGAAAAAGAGCGAGACGTTCAGCACGGCGGCGGACAACCAGACGTCTGTGGAGATCCATGTTCTGCAAGGTGAACGCCCTTTGGCACGTGATAACCGCACGCTCGGGCGGTTTCAACTGGTGGGCATCGCGCCGGCGCCGCGTGGGATGCCGCAGATCGAAGTGACGTTCGACATCGACGCCAACGGGATCCTGAACGTGTCTGCGAAAGACATGGCCACAGGTAAACAGCAACAGATCACCATTACCGCCTCTTCGGGACTCGCCAAGGATGAAGTCGAGCGGATGGTCAGAGAGGCCGAGACCCACGCGGCCGACGATGCGCGGCGCCGCGAGGAGATCGAGTTGCGCAATCAGACCGATTCGCTCGTTTACTCGACCGAGCGCACGTTGGCCGAGCACGGCGCGAAGGTGTCGTCAGCGGATCGCGCCGCCGTCGAGCAAGCGCTCAATGAAGCCAAAGCGGCACTCACCGGCGACGACCTCGACCGGATTCGGCGCGCTCACGATGGGCTGGTAGGCGCGTCCCAATCGTTTGCGGCGGCGGCGAGCCGGGCGCCGCAGGCAACCTCGGCCGGCGCTCCCAAGTCTGAAGAGAGCGACGTCGTCGATGCCGAGGTCGTCGATGCGGATAGCCGGAAGTGAACAAAACACGATTCCGATGCCCCCTGCAAGCGCAACAGAGCTTCCGCGCCACTGGAAGGCGATTCGTCGGGAATGGACAGGTCTGACGGTCTATCAACGGTTCGAGACATCTCTCGCGTACCTGCTAACTTTCGTCATTACCGCCGTCATAGTCGTGGCTTTCGGACGACTCATTGTCAGCGTGGTGGACACGCTGGTGCTCCAGAGTCTGAATCCGCTGGAGCACGCGATATTCCAGCGGGTCTTCGGCGAAATCATGACGCTGCTCATTGCAATGGAG
>CBIHMX010000732.1:0-1841 GCA_966211115.1 uncultured Gemmatimonadaceae bacterium
GTGCCATCGTGCACGTCACCGATGTACATACCCGGGCGCTTGCGCACGGCTTCCAGACCCTTCAGCACGGTGATCCGGCTGGAGTCGTAGGTCTGGCTGGGCTGGGGCGATTCGATGGCGGGGTCGTGCGAGGGGTCGTGCTCGATCTGGGTCATTGCGCAGCGGGCTCCGACGACGCGGCCGCAGGTGCGCGGCGGCGTCGAGACACATTAGCTATACGTCGCGACAGTATACCAGCCGGGGCCGCGGCGCCCGAACTTGATGCTGTCTAGCGCCGCTCCGGTAGCTCATGTTCCACGTGGAACACGGTTGGAGTCAGCCCCAGATCGAGCATCCCGGGCGGGGCTTCGGTGCCCGTCAGGAAGACCTGGGCACCCCACCCGACCAGTCGCTCTAACACTCGGGCCTGATGCGCACGGTCCAGTTCGGACGCCAAATCGTCCAGCGCCACCACCGGCCACTCACCGCGTCGCGCCGCGTGATGCTCCCCCTGCCCAAGGATCGCGGCCAGCGCCGTGATCTTGGCCTGCCCCCGCGACAGCGCCTCGCGGCCGGGCAGGCCGGAGAAGTCCACGCGCCAATCCGCGCGGTGGGGCCCGACCGATGTGTAACCCGCAAGCAGGTCGCGGTCCCGCGAGAGCAGCAAGGCATCGGCGAGCGACACCGCGTCGCGTCGCCAACCGGGCTGATACTCCAGCGAGATCCCACCCAACGCCGGGGCCCAGGCTTCCAGAAGGGTCGCTACGTGGGACTGGAGAGCGCCAAGATAGGCCTCACGCTGGCGGGTCACCACCTCGCCGCCTGCGGCCATTTCGTGCTCCCACGCCTCCAGCTCGCCGGAGCCACCGCGCCGCTTGAGTAGGGCGTTGCGCTGTTTGAGTGCGCGCGCATAGCGTCGCCACGCAGCCAGGAAGTCATGTTCCACGTGGAACAAACCCCAATCGAGATAGCGACGCCGGTGCTCGGCCGCGCCGGTGATCAACGCGTGGCTGCCCGGTTCGAACGTCACCACGGCCAGCGCGGCGCACAGGTCGCCCAGTTGCTCCACGTCACGCCCGTCGAGGCGTCCCGTCCAGTCGCTGCCGGTATGCCGCAGCCCGGCGCGACGACGGCCCAGGCTTGCCCCGCGAGCACCCGCCTCGTCCGCTGCAGGTCCCTCTTCCCACTCAACGAAGATCTCGAGCGCCGACTGGCCTTGGCGGATCAATCCGTCCCGCACCCGGCCACGAAAACTCCGTCCGTACGCCATCAGGTGGAGTGCTTCGAGCAAGCTGGTCTTGCCCGCACCGTTGCCACCGGTGATCAGGTTGAGCCCGGCCGACGGTTCGATCGAAACATCCTCGAATCGCCGGAGCTGTCGCGCTTGGAGCCGGATCACCCTCATGGCATGGCCACCGAAACGCGCAAGGTTTCCAAAGGCGTGACACGAACACGCCCGGACAAGCCGGGCGTGTGGAGTACTTCATGTTCCACGTGGAACCTTTCAGGCATTAATCAGAGCCGCAGCGGCATCACGACGTGTCGGCACCGGTCATTGGACGCCTCGCGGACCAGTGCGGACGAATTGGCGTCGCGCAGCGCCAGTACCACTTGCTCGTCGCGAAGCGCAGTCAACGCGTCCAGCAGGTAGTTCACATTGAAGCCCACCGACAGGTCGTCGACCCGCGTGTCGGCCTCGACCTCTTCCTGCGCTTCTTCTTGCTCCGGGTTGTGGGCACTGATCTTGAGCTGTCCGGGGGAGACTTCGATGCGAACCCCGCGGTACTTCTCGTTGGACAGGATCGCGGCGCGCTGGAGCGATGCCCGCAGCACTTCACGGTCGATGCGGACCTCCTTGTCGG
>CBIHMX010000733.1:0-1833 GCA_966211115.1 uncultured Gemmatimonadaceae bacterium
CTGGTCTGCGCCGGGGGTTATCTCGGTGGACAACCGGATCACGATTTCGTACTGGGGCGGTTGATCGGCACTCGGGGATCGGGAAGGAAGGCAATTTTTATGAACGCACGATTCATGGTGGATCCGTGGCTGGAGATGCGGCGGTTGCAGCGCGAAATGGAGCACCTGGTCACGAGGATGCCGGCCTGGCGCTGGCCGCTCCGCGGCGAGTATCCGCCGCTCAACGTGGTCCGCGATGCCAAGGGCATCGTCGTCGAGGCGCCTTTTCCGGGTGTCGATCGCGCGAGCCTCGAAGTGACGGTCGTCGGAGACGCATTGACGATCCACGGGCAGCGCCAGGCCGAGACTGGCGTCCCTGAAGAACGCTACTACCGCCGCGAGCGTCCTCTCGGAAGCTTCACGCGCACGCTGAGCGTTGGCGAACGCCTGGATGGCGACAGGGCCGAGGCGACGTACACCAACGGGATCCTCCGAGTGCGGCTTGCTGCAAGTCCGGAGGCCACTCCGAAGAAGATCGCAATCCAGAGCTGAGGGTGAAAGGAGGTCGAACATGGCGACCGAAACGATGACGGCGGCCCCGCCGTCCACGGAACACGAAAGCGGGAGTGCCGTTCGGACTGTCTCGCCGCGCGCCGACATCTTCGAGACCGACACCGCCTTCGTCATCCTCGCCGACATACCAGGCGTTGGTCCCGACGGGGTCGAACTGGTCGCGGACCAGCACACACTCGTGGTTCGCGGGAGAGTCGGCCGCGCGCCAACGGATGACGATGCCCGCCGGGTCGAACATCGCGAGTTCGAGCTCGCCGACTACCACCGGACATTCACGCTGACCGAGGACCTCGACAGCGATGGCATCACTGCCACGCTCCGAGACGGCGTGTTGCGCGTCGAAGTCCCGAAGTCGCAGCGGGTGCAGCCGAAAAAGATTGCCGTTCGCGCGAGCTAGCAGGAGGAGTGAACGATGGGCATCATCGACAAGGTGGCGGCGGTGCTGCCGTGGCGCGGGGAGCGCCACGAGCCCCAACGCGCAGACGTTCTGGCACTTCGTGACGACTTCGAGCGCTGGCTCGAGCCGTATTTCGATGACACTCGGCACCTCCTGCCAATGCTGCCGGACCTCCGCTGGGCGCCGTCCGCGGACATGGAGGAGACCGACGACGAGGTGATCGCGACGATGGAAGTCCCGGGACTCGATGGCGACGACCTCGACGTGCGGCTCACTCCCCAGAGCCTGATTGTTCGCGGCGAGAAACGGGAGGAGAAGGAGGCCAAACGCAAGGGTTACGAGCTCGTCGAACGCCGTTATGGGAGCTTCGTTCGGAGCGTGCCGCTCCCGCCGGGTCTCGACCTTGACCGCGCGGACGCGCGGGTCAAGCGCGGTGTGCTCACCGTGACGATCCCCAAGGCGGCCACGTTTGCGCGTATGCGCCGCATTCCGATCAAGGCGTGAGGGGCGGCGCCCCGGCGACGGTTTGCACTGCGCGCGAAGAAGGACCATATGGCTAAGGTGATAGGCATCGATCTCGGCACGACGAACTCCGTGGTCGCGGTGATGGAAGGAGGCGATCCGGTCGTCGTTCCGAACCAGGAGGGAAGCCGGCTGACACCTTCGGTTGTGGCGTTCACCAAGGACGGCGAGATCCTCGTCGGCCAGATCGCCAGGCGTCAGGCCATCACGAACCCCGAGAACACCGTGTTCTCGATCAAGCGGTTCATGGGCCGGCGGTTCGACGAGGTGGAACAGGAAATCAAGCTCGTCCCCTACAGGGTCGTGAAGGCTCCCAACGGCGACGCCCGGGTCGAGATCCGCGGTAAGCAGTACTCCCCACC
>CBIHMX010000734.1:0-1824 GCA_966211115.1 uncultured Gemmatimonadaceae bacterium
GTGCTACGCCGATCGACGACGATGAGCGCGAAGGTCTTATCCCGGGTCATATCTCCACCCGGGCAGAACTGAACCAGTGGGAAGCGTTGAACATCGCGCAGGCCCTGCACTGGCTGCGGCGCAGGCGCGGAACGACCGTTGTGAGCGTCGATTTCCTGCGTGAGCTCCACAAACGCATGTTTGGCCGGACATGGAAATGGGCTGGCACGTTCCGGCGATCGGACAAGAACGTGTCACCGCATCATTGGACCGCGGTACCGACGTTGATGCAGGACCTGGTCGACGACACGGTTGTGCGACTCGCTGCTGCTTCGGCCGACCCTGCGGCGTTGGACGACGTTGCGATGCGATTCCACCACCAGCTCGTGCGGATTCATCCGTGGCCCAACGGAAACGGGCGTCATGCGAGGCTCGCCACCGACGAGCTGTTGACCCAGCAACGACAGGAGCGATTCAGCTGGGGCGGTGGGAACGACCTCGAAAGCACCGGCGATGCGCGAGTGAACTACATCGCCGCCTTGCGCCTCGCCGACTCGGGCGACTTCAGCCGGCTGCGAGCGTTCGTGCGTAGCTGACTGCCCTCAAGTGCAGCGGAACAGTCAAGATGCGGTGAGGGCGTTCCTGATCCCGTAAGGTGCGGGGTCAGACCTGATTCATTCTTCAGCGAAGGAGCCGGAGAAGCAAATCGCCCGTGCGTTGGGCCACCGTAACAAGTCCTGCCGATGTGGAGCCGGTTGCCCGCGTAGCGCGGGCTATGTCTGGAAATGCTGCCGCAAGAAAGCCATAGGTCGTGAAGTGCGTGTGACGAAGATCCGTCGTTCGCACCGTATCGAGTTCAGCAAAGCGCAAGCTCCGGAGGAGCGTGAAGTCCGGCTTCATGAACTCGTCCAGCTCTTCGTAGAAATGCAGAAGCGGAGGCAGCACTGCATCTGCGCGGAACGAGGGTGCGCGCTTGAAGTGCTCGACCGCCGTTGCCGTTCCGATGCCGCCGTCGAGACTGACCACGGCGCGGACCTGCGGCAGCCGCATGGCGAGCAGCAGCGCGGCGCGCGCACCGAAGCTGTGACCCACGATGCCCACGCGATCGCGATCGATGGGTAGTGATCGCGAAACAATCGCCATCGCATCCTGGAGGTCTGATGCCTGCAGGTCGGCGAGCTGCCCGACCTGATCCTCCCGTTGCTGTGGAACACGGAGCATTGGCGACGGCGTCGATGCGACAACGAACCCCAGGCTGGCGAGGTACTCGCACAGGATGACCTGGTCGATGACATCCTGTCCGTTCCCCTGCGCGACGAGCACCAGCGGAAACGGTCCCGTTGCAGGTTGTGGGTTCGCGCTTGCGAAGAGCGGGGCGGCAAAAAGGCTGTCAATCGTCAGGCGGTTCAGGCCAACGCGCTCGAGAAACGCGCCCAGTTGCGGCGCTGACTTGCCGGCATAGTCAATGAAACGCAGGCGGGTGCCCGACGCGGTCGCCGGATACCACGCATGTACCGTTCCATCTGCGGACGTTTTTACTGTCCGGTAACCAACACGATGGGAACCGGCGTCCAGGCCAGCCCACAGCGTCGGCGATGCCTGGACAGCCGGTTGCTGGCCGCTTGCAACATGGAAGGCATGGCACATTGCCACAACGAGAAGGCGGGCGATCACCGGCCCATCGTAATCCAGATCGGCAGCGGTAACAAGGTTTGACCGGAAGAACCCGTCGTCTTGTAACTCGTTAGGCCCGTTGTCCGTAACCCAGGCGACTGCTGAGGAATGGAGACGGCGGTACCACCGAGGGACGTCGTTCAGCGAGTCGGCCGCAGTGTACGTCATGTC
>CBIHMX010000735.1:0-1816 GCA_966211115.1 uncultured Gemmatimonadaceae bacterium
GGCGGATGGCAGCAGTGCCCAGGTAAACGCGAACGCAGTGACGAGGAACGTCGTCAGCTGATGGCGTTGCACCCAGGCGGTCACCTGTCGACGCCCGGCCTAACCGGTGGCCATCATCTGCGTCACCAGCGGAATGACTTTACGTCCATACAGCTCGATGCTCCGCATCATGAGATCGTGGCGCAGTGTGCCGGCGCTGTATTTCATGTCGAATCGGACAATCCCGAGTGCCTTGGCGGTTGCTACGATCTTGCGCGCGACTGTTTCCGGTGATCCCACGTAAAGCGACCCCGACTCGATTTCCTGTTCGTACTCGCGCCGGGTCGTTGGCGGCCAGCCCCGTTCCGCCCCGATACGGTTTCGCATCTCGCGATACGGCTCCCACAGCTCCTCCCGAGCCTGCGCGTCCGACTCGGCCACATGACCCGGCGAATGCACAGCCACGGGGAGGTGCGGTGTCCCAAGCTCGTTGAGCGCGCGGTGGTACAGGTCCACATACGGCGCGAACCGCCTCGGGTCCCCGCCGATGATCGCCAGCGTCAGGGGCAGGCCATATCGCGCTGCTCGCACGACCGACTCCGGACTGCCGCCGACACCAATCCACGTCGTCAGGCTGCCACTTTCCGTGGTCGGGTAGACATGCTGCCTGACGAGTGGTGTTCGCGTCGTCCCGCTCCAGTTCACGGGCTTGCCGGTGCGGTTGTAGTCCAACAGTGCGGCAAAGAGCTCCAGCTTCTCCTCGAACAACACCTCGTACTGTTCAAGGGAGAACCCGAACAGCGGGAACGATTCCGTGAAGGACCCGCGTCCCAAAATGACTTCGGCCCGCCCGCCTGACGCGGCGTCGAGCGTGGCGAATCGCTGAAACACACGAATGGGATCGTCCGAGCTCAGCACCGTGACGGCGGTGCCGAGCCGGATGCGTTGCGTGCGGCCGGCGATGGCGCCGAGAAGGACTTCCGGAGCGGAAATGGCAAAGTCAGGACGATGATGTTCGCCCACGCCGAAGCAGTGGATGCCCAGTTCGTCGGCCAGGACGGCTTCATCGATAATGTCCCGGAGGACCTGGGCATGACTCAACATCGTCCCATCGGCGCCCTTGGTCATATCGCCGAAGGTGTCCAGCCCCAAATGGAAGGAATTATTCACTGTGTTGGTTGGTTATCGTCGAATCGCATCAACTCCTCAACTCTCCGAGCCGCCGAACTTCAGGAAGTCTCCAGGCAATGAGCCCCGCCGTCAGCAACGTCATCGTGCCCCCGAAGAGTACCGAAGGCACGGCGCCCATCAGCCGCGCCACGACTCCGCTCTCGAAGTAACCGAGCTCGTTCGAGCTGCCGATGAACATGGCATTGACGGACGACACGCGACCCAGCATCTCCGCAGGAACCGTCAGCTGGATCAGCGTCGAACGGATGACCGCGCTCACGTTGTCGGCCGCGCCGCTGATCGCCAGCAACAGTAACGACCACGCGAATGACCTGGACAGCGCGAAGCCGAGAATGCAGAGCCCGAACACCACCACGGAGGCCAGGAGCGCCGGGCCGGCGTTCCGGAACGGACGGCGGTGCGCCAGCACGAAGGCCATGAGAACCGCTCCCGCACCGGGCGCCGCCTGCAGGGCGCCAAACCCGTCGGCGCCGACGCGCAGGATATCAGTCGCGAAGATCGGCAGGACGGCTACCACGCCGCCGAAGAACACCGCCAGCAGGTCGAGCGTGATCGCACCCAGGATGACGCGCTGCCGGCGGACATACCGCAATCCTTCGACCAGGTTGCGAACGACCGGGACCGGAACGCGCGAGACGGCCGTGGG
>CBIHMX010000736.1:0-1813 GCA_966211115.1 uncultured Gemmatimonadaceae bacterium
GCCGTGCCCCGTGCCCCGAAATTCCCCGCTGAATCTCCCTCCCGACGAATTCCGACGGCTCGGCCCTGACCTGTTCGAGCGCGTCGCGGGCATGCTCGAGACGATCGCCAGCCGGCCGGTCACGGCGGGTGATTCGCCGAGCGACATCCGACAGCTCCTGCCTGAGGGTGCGCTACCGGAGCAGGGGCAACCGGCGGCAGAGCTGCTCGATCATGCCAGCCGGCTGCTGATCGATCACTCGCTCTCCAACGGACACCCGAAGTTCTGGGGGTACATCACCGGATCGGCTGCGCCGTTAGGCATGCTCGGCGACCTGCTCGCCTCGGCGGTGAACCCGAACGTGGGTGCGTTCGTGCTCTCGCCGGCGGCGACGGAACTCGAGAAACAGACGGTGCGCTGGGTAGCCGAACTCCTCGGATTCCCATCGACCTGTGGCGGCATCATGGTCAGCGGCGGCAACATGGCCAACATGGTGGCCTTCCTCGCTGCCCGTCGCGCCAAGGCGCCGTGGGACATCCGCCAGCAAGGGCTCCGTTCCGGCCCGCAGCTCGTGGCCTACGCGTCGCGCGAAACACATACCTGGATCCAGAAAGCGGCTGACCTGTTCGGGATCGGCCTCGACGCTTTTCGCTGGATCGAGACCGACGACCAGCTCCGGATGAACACGGTGGCGCTCGAGCGCGCGATCGAGGCCGACATGGCATCCGGCCAGTGTACGCCGTTCATCGTCATCGGTACCGCCGGCTCGGTGAGCACGGGCGCCATCGACCCGTTAGGCGAAATTGCCGCGATCTGCCGCCGTCACTCGCTCTGGTTCCACGTCGACGGGGCGTACGGCGCGCCGGCGGCGGTCCTACCCGAGGCACCGGCCGACCTCAAGGCGCTATCGCTCGCGGACTCGGTCGCCGTCGACCCGCACAAGTGGTTGTATGCCCCGCTCGAAGCCGGCTGCACGTTGGTGCGCGATCCGCAACACCTCGTCGATTCATTCAGCTTTCACCCGGCCTATTACCACTTCTCCGACAGCGACGGTGAGCAGCCGACGAACTTCCATGAATTCGGCCTGCAGAACTCGCGCGGATTCCGTGCGCTGAAGGTCTGGCTCGGGCTCCGCCAGGCCGGTCGCGACGGCTACATCCAGATGATCCGCGATGACATCGCGCTCACCGAGGCGATGTATCGCGCTGCCGAAGCGCACCCCGAGCTCGAGACGTTCACCCTCGCGCTCAGCATCGCGACCTTCCGTTACGTACCGGCGGACCTCACACTGACGGGCGAGGAACGAGAGCAGTACCTGAACGAGCTCAATTCCGCACTCGTCACCCGGCTGCAGGCGGACGGTGAGTTCTTTGTGTCGAACGCCGTCATCAATGGCTCGTACGTGCTCCGCGCCTGCATTGTGAATTTCCGGACCGACCGCCCGGACGTGGATGCCGTACCGGAAATGGTAGTCCGCACCGGGCGCGCCCTCCGGGAAAATTGGGGTCAGGCCCCGATTTCGGGCCGCTCTGGCCCGGTTTTGAACCGCCGGTAACAATTCCGGCCAACCTTTCCGGCGCCCACGCCATCTATTTATCCGACATCGTCGGAGAAATAGATGGCCCAGGGGCTCGGGGAGTTCGAACAGCTCGTCCTGCTGGCGTTGCTGCGGCTTGGCGACGACGCATACGGCGTCGCCATCCGCGAAGAGATAGAGCGGGAAACCGGGCGTGATGTAGCGCTCGGCGCGGTCTACACCACGCTGCTCCGACTCGAGGAAAAGCGGTTCGTCGCGTCACGCCTCGGTGAGCCGACACCACAGCGCGGAGGGCGC
>CBIHMX010000737.1:0-1809 GCA_966211115.1 uncultured Gemmatimonadaceae bacterium
TTGCCGCGGCGCGCGCCTGGTCGCGAATCGCACGCACCTGTGAGCGCGCAATCGCCGGGAAATCGCTCCGCGGCACGTTAGGCGCGCCGAGGAACGGGCCGGTTGGGCCACCCGGTCCACCGCCGCGACCCGCGGCTGCTGGAGGTGGCGGTGGTGGTGAAATGAACGCCTCGAGCCGTTCGAGGTACACGCGATGCATGGCGCGCCGGCCGGCATCGAGTTCGCCTGGAACGGCCGCCGTCCCCCACACGGCACGCTTCAGGTCCGCCAGATATTCGCTGGTGGTATACGCCTGCGTGCCGGCCAGCGCCTCACTGTCGGCCAGCCGTCCGAGTCGCGCCGCACTCAGGAGCGTGGTGATCATGTTCGCCTGACGAGTAACGAGCGATGCGCCGCCAGTACCCGGTCCGAGCCGGCTGAGGATGTCCGCCGGTGCCAGCCAGTCGGGCGACGCGAACACATTCGCCGCGATGAAGGTGAGGGCGGCTTTCTGCATCGCCTGCGGCACCGGGCGAAAGACGGCGCCGGCCTGGTCGGCGGTCTTGTTGTCGACATACACGCCGCCGATCAGCGCGGCGACATGGCCCATGTACTGGCTCCACATCCCGACCGTTTCCGAGTACAGCTCGTTCAACTCGGTGTAATCGTCGCCGCTTCTGGTCGTCCACTTCACCAGGTTGGGGACGACGCGCTTGAGGTTCGCCACGGCGTAACCACTCGACTTGATCGGGTCATTGCCGAGGTCCTCGGTCTGGGCGCGCGGATCGATGCCGGCGTACTGTTGCGGCACGTACCGATAAGGCATTGCGCCCGGCTGCTCGACCAGCCACCGGTTCAGGGTCGCACGCTCCCCGTCGTAGGTCGGCGCGGGAAGCACGCGGTAACCCCAGTTGATGATGAAGTCGTCGAAGGGACCGAGGCGGCGGATGTAGTCCTTCGGCTCGAGGCCATCGCCAGGCTGCGCGATGTAGTTCTGGCGCGCGTAGTCCATGATCGTCGCCGACACGCCATAGCGTCGCGTGAACGACGGCTGGCGGAGTGAATCGGTCGGGAAGGAGCTGCTGGCGACCATGTTGTGCGGCAGGCCTAACGCGTGACCCACTTCGTGGGTGACGACCTGGCGCATCGTCTCACCCATCAGTTCCTCGGGCGTGTCGAGCGTGCGCGCCGCCGGATTCGACGCCGCCGTCTCGATCAGCAGGCGATTGCGGTACGACCGCATGTGGTTGTGATACCACGTGATGTCGCTTTCGATGATTTCACCGCTGCGGGGGTCGGCCGTGCTTGGACCGACGGCATTGCGCACGGTGCTCGCGGTCCAACGCACCACGGAATAACGGCTGTCTTCTGGATCCCAGTCCGGGTCCTGCTCCGGCGACGGTGCATCGCGTGCGATGATCGCGTTCTTGAACCCTGCTTTCTCAAATGCGCGCTGCCAGTCTTCAACACCTTGGCGCATGTACTTGCGCCAGCGCATCGGCGTCGCCGGATCGAGGTAGTACACGATCGGTTTCACCGGCTCGACCAGCTCACCGCGTGCGTAGGCGGCGGGATCCCTGGGCTCGAGTCGCCAGCGGCGGATGAACGTTTCCGACTGCGCCTTGAGCACGTCGAGTCCGTAGTTCACGCGATCGACCGTGAAGAATCCGGCGCGTACGTCGGCGACCCGCGGGCGCATCGGTACGCGCGGCAGCAGCACGAGTGACTGGCGCATTTCGAGCGACAGTGCTCCACTGCGCTGGTCGCCCGGCGGCTCGGCGGCGTCGAACGTCTGGGTGTGACGGACCTCGACATTGAGCGGGAATGACT
>CBIHMX010000738.1:0-1795 GCA_966211115.1 uncultured Gemmatimonadaceae bacterium
TCGGTAGGTTTCGACCCTTCGGTCATCGTTTGCAGTGTCCCCACCTGATCGGCTGCGAGGTCACGCGTGTTTCGTTCGATGTTGCTCATGGCATTCCTCACCGCTTGCGGATCGTCGCCGACCGATTCACAGCCTCAGGACATCGGCGAGGGCCGGCCGATGCTCTTCATCGGCAATAGCCATAGCTACAACCGCGACGTTCCCGGCATCCTGCAGGCGCTGGCCGATTCGTCCGGCGACAAGCTCGCGGTGCTGACGGTGGCCGGCGCCAACCTCGCGCTCATCGACCACTGGAACCTGGGCACGGCCGAACAGGTCATCCGCTCCCGGGCGTGGGAATTTGTCGTTATGCAGCAGGGCTGGACGCCGGCTGGCGTGTGCCAGGACACGCTCCGGCTGGCAGCGAGAAATTTCGAAGGCGCCATCCGGGCGGCCGGCGCGATTCCCGCCCTGTTCCAGTTATGGCCCGGTTCCAGCCAGGCCGCACAATACCAGGGCACGATCGAGTCGTATCGACTGGCGGCGAAAGACGTCAACGGCATGCTGTTCCCGGTCGCGGAGGCGTGGCGGGCGCTGGCGGAACGGGACCCGACGGTCAACCTGTACCTCGACGGCCTGCATGCCAACGATGCGGGCGCGTACCTTTCGGCACTCGTTATGTACGCGCGCGTCTTCAACGAGACGCCGGTTGGCCTCCCAGCGACCATACGCACCCGCTCCGGTATTATCATCAGCGTACCGGCTTCGCTGGCGGCGACGCTGCAGGAAATCGCGGCGGAAATCGGCCTCGCGCCGACGCCCGACGAAGAGCCGGTGGCTCAGCCGGTCATCACCTCGCGCTGCTGACGGCGCGGTCTGCCAGCGTCGTCGCGCGAACGCCGGGGTCAACTGACGCGTTGACTGCGGGAGCCACTATTTTCGACTCATATGCCGCACGAAACGGGACTCATCGTCATGCTCGGCGCTGGATTCGCCCTGGCCTTTGTGCTGGGGCTCCTCGCCATGCGACTTCGGCTGCCTCCGCTCGTCGGCTACCTGCTGGCGGGGGTGGTGATTGGTCCGTTCACGCCGGGATTCGTGGCCGATGCCGGACTGGCGACGCAACTGGCGGAAATCGGCGTGATCCTGCTGATGTTCGGGGTCGGGCTGCATTTCTCGGTCGACGACCTGTTCTCCGTGCGACGGATCGCAGTGCCGGGCGCCATCGCGCAGATCACGGTTGCGACCCTGCTTGGCATGCTGGTGGCGCGCTGGTGGGGCTGGAGCTGGGGCGCCGGCCTCGTGTTCGGCCTCTCCCTCTCGGTCGCCAGCACCGTGGTGCTCCTGCGCGCGCTCGAGCAGCGGGGGATCCTCGACACGAACGACGGCCGTATCGCGGTCGGCTGGCTGATTGTCGAGGACATTGCGACCGTGCTCGCGCTCGTGCTGCTGCCGGCGTTCGCGACCGCATTGGGCGGCACGGGCGCCGCTGAGGCGGGCGCGCCGGGCATCTGGACGCAACTGGGGATCACGTTCCTCAAGATCGGCATCTTCCTCGCATTGATGTACTACATTGGCCGGCGAGCGGTGCCCTGGCTCCTCGGCGCCGTCGCCCGCACGGGATCACGCGAGCTGTTCACGCTGGCCGTCCTGGCCGTGGCGTTAGGCATCGCGCTCGGCGCCGCCTACCTGTTCGGCGTGAGCTTCGCCCTCGGGGCGTTCTTTGCCGGCGTGGTGATCGCCGAGTCGGACCTGAGCTACCAGGCCGCCGCCGATGCGTGCCAGCAGCTCGGGCGACGCGGCGTGCTGCTGATCG
>CBIHMX010000739.1:0-1795 GCA_966211115.1 uncultured Gemmatimonadaceae bacterium
CTCCATCTCCTGCTCCAGCGCGTCGTCGCGACGCATCGACCCGCGGATCCGCGACCACCAGGCGCGCGGGCTCACGGTTGCGTGTTACCGAGGATGAGGTTCACGCCGAGGGACAGCTTCTCCCAGTGGGCGCGCTCGGTGGCGAGTTGCTTGCGTCCGGCCCGGGTGAGCGCGTAGTACCGCGCCGAACGGTTGTTCTCCGTCGTTCGCCACTCGGATGACAGCCAGCCGCGTGCGACGAGCCGATACAGTGCCGGGTACAACGATCCCTGGTTGACGCTCAGGTGGCCCTGCGACCGTCGCTCGATCAGCTCCGTGATGCCCCAGCCATGCATCGGCTCGTGCTGGAGCACTTCGAGCACGATCATCTCCAGCGTGCCCTTGATGACTTCGCCGCCGCGTTCGTCGGCCATGGAATTCCTCCCGCGAGGTAGTATTCCGGCACTCCTTTCGTTTTGTCAAGGGAGCATCGGGACCGGCGGAAGTGCCGAAACCCGCCCTTGCGCGTCCTTACTTTATACAATAAAGTACTTCGTACCCGCTTCTTACCGACTCCTGCCTGCCATGACTCAGGGACTTGCCGACACCCACACCAACGAACTCCCTGGAACGCGCGCGGCCGCGGCTCGACGGATCCTCATCGAGGCAGTGCTGCTCGGCATCGTCGCCGACGGAGCCATGCGCAATGCGCCCGACGGACTCGGGTGGACCGTCTGGGTGATTGCCCTGTCATTCGCCGCTCTGAACGTCGCGCAACGTCATGGGCGCGCGGTAACCCGTGAACAACTCGCCTGGTTGGCGACCGCGATCGCCTGCGCCGCCGCTTTTTCGTGGCGCGATGCCGAAGAGCTGCGTGTCTTCAATGTCTTCGGCACACTCGTGGCCCTGACGATGTTTGCCATGTCAGCCGATGGTCGTCCCGCGCCGTCGATCCTGGTGGCTCGGCTACGCGACATCATCGCGGCGGGCGTCTACACGCTGCGTGACATCGTTGCCGGCGCTCCCATGCTGGTCGCTCGTGATGCCGAACTGGATACCCTTCCGGTCGTGGAGCGCGGTGCCACGTGGACCGCGCTACGCGCGCTCCTGGTCACGGCTCCTGTCGTTCTGGTGTTCGCGATGCTGCTGTCGCAGGCAGACCCCGTTTTCGCCTCGTTCTTCGCCCTGCCTAACGCCGAGGTGCTGGTGTCGCACGTGGTCATCACCGGCGCTTTTGCCTGGTGGTCGGCGGGATGGATCCGTGGGGCCCTGCTGGGCGTGGCGCGTCGCCCGGCGGTGCCTGACCTTCCGATGCGACTGGGCCAGGCCGAAATCACGACGTCGCTTGGTGCCGTGATCGCGCTGTTCGCGCTGTTCGTCACGTTGCAACTCCGCTGGCTCTTCGGCGGGGCGGAGGTCGTGCTGGCAACCACTGGCCTGACGGTCGCGGAGTACGCGCGGCGGGGCTTCTTCGAGCTCGTCGCCGTCGTACTGCTGGTCATCCCGTTGATCCTCAGCACGCGCGCCCTGATCGAGGACGACAAGGTCGTGCGTCGCCACCGCCTGCTTTCGTTTGCGTTGATCGTGCTGCTGGTCCCCATCATCGCGTCGGCGATGCTGCGCATGCAGCTTTACGTACAGCACTTCGGTCTCACGACCGACCGGTTGTACGCGACCGCGATCATGATCTGGCTGGCCATCGTACTGCTGGCGATGACGCGTACCGTCCTGCGGGGCTGGTCGCGTCCGTTCGCGGCGATGACCGTGATTTCCGGATTTGCGACCCTCTTCGCGCTCAACGTGATCAATCCGGATC
>CBIHMX010000740.1:0-1788 GCA_966211115.1 uncultured Gemmatimonadaceae bacterium
CGACTTCAGTATGCAGCTCAGGAGCGCCCAGCCGGCCTGGCGCAGGCTTTCACGATTGGTGAATCGTTTGTAGGCAACGATTCTGTCTCACTCATCCTGGGTGACAATCTTTTCTACGGTGGGGGCCTGACCGGACTGCTCCAACGCGCCGCGGCTCGGGAGACCGGGGCAACGGTGTTTGGATACTATGTCCGCGATCCGGAGCGCTACGGCGTAGCGGAAATCGATGATCACGGTCGAGTGGTATCAATAGAAGAAAAGCCCGCCCAACCCAAATCGAACTACGCGATCGTCGGGTTGTACTTCTATGACAACGATGTACTCGAGATCGCGAAGCACCTTGCACCGTCACCGCGCGGCGAATTCGAGATCACGGATGTCAACCGTGAATACCTGCGGCGGGGAAAACTGCAACTGGAGATTCTCGGTCGCGGTATGGCGTGGCTCGACACTGGCACCCACGAGTCATTACAGGACGCGAGCGCATTCATTCAGACCATCGAATCCCGACAAGGTCTGAAGATTTCCTGTCCCGAAGAAATCGCGTTCCGCCTCGGTTACATCACGGCCAGTGATCTTCGGCGGTTGGCAGACGAAATGGGGAAATCCTCGTACGCCGACTAACTGAGAAGCGTTCTCCACGAAGGACGCGCCTAGGCCGTGCGTCAGGAGCGTGGCGTGGCGACCACCGCCAGGTTGGCCAGCCATTCCGGCGGCATTTCCGTCGCGATCTGGTTCATGGCGTCGATGAGCTCCGGCGAGAAGCCAAGCATCATCGAGTTCGGCAGCGGCTTGAAGAAGAAGCCCCGCGAATCGACCGTGTCGAAGCCCGCATCACCGATGTCGTGCAGAAGGCCAGCCAGTGAATAGACGCGCTGGTGTCCAACCAGGTGATCGCGCGGGCCAAGCGAATCCAACCGGGGCTGAAGCTTCATCAGGACGGCCAGACGCCGGTGAATTGATTCACTGTTAGGTACGACGACCAGGATCCGGCCAGCCGGCTTTACCCAGGTTCGCATTCTTCGGAGCAGGGCGCCCGGATCGTCTACATGTTCGAGAACGTGACTGGCGAGCACGGCATCGAACGAACGATCAGCGTCGAACTCCTCGAATAGCGCATTTACGCATCTGACCCGCTCGCCGTATCGGCTACGCACCTTCTCGACGAGGAGCGAAGACCCTTCCACCAGGGTTACGCGTTTCCCTGTTGTCACCAGGTGTTCCGTAACGATCCCTTCGCCATAACCCATCTCGAGGACAGAATCGGCCGACGCGAGCTGCTCGCTGAACCAGCCGAGGGTGTGTACCTGCAGAGCATCCTCGATGGACTTGTCCGGAATCTCGTTTGATTCGTGGTAGCGCGTGGCTATGTCGTCGAGCTGTTCTCTTGTCAGACTCATTGTCGCTCCGCCAAGCGGGAATCCTGAGAAACCTTGACCGCCTGCACAACCTGGTCATTGAGAGACGCGGCCCCGAAGGGGGCAGACGCTCCAATGGTTACGACGTGAGGGTACAGCGACGCGATTTCGTCGGATCGTTCACGGGAACGTACCACGTTCTCGAAAGTCGGCAGCGGAAGCACTTCCTTGAGAAGGTCAACACGCTGCGTCGAAATGGCATCGGTAGACGTGATGATACCAGCTTCGACAAGGGATTCCCGAACGCGCGCTTCTACCTGAGGTGTCACTCCTTCCGGGGCCCATGATGAGCTGCACTCGCATGAGATCCGCACAAACTGGTCCACCGAGCCGGCGGCGAAGGTCTGATTCGTGATGCGGAACGGCAGTG
>CBIHMX010000741.1:0-1784 GCA_966211115.1 uncultured Gemmatimonadaceae bacterium
ACCGGACCGCTGATTGATGCGTGAAATTGCCAGGAGCTGCGTCGTGATGATGATGCACAGACGATCGCGGCGACGCATCGTGCGGCATGACAATACGCAATCACAGGGACTTGCGCGTCTGGAGACGCGCCGTCGACCTCGGTGTCATGACCCACCATCTGGTCGAACAACTTTCATTCGCGCACCAGGTGGCTTACGGCGCACAGATGCGGCGAGCCGCGGTTTCTGTCGGATCGAACGTCGCCGAAGGAGCTGCCAGACACTATCCGAAGGAGTATTTGCAGCACCTGTACATGTCTCGGGGTTCTGCGGCCGAGCTGCAGACTCAGTTTGTCATCCTGGGCGAGTGCGGACTGTTTCAGCGTCCGCAACTAGTGAAGGTGGATGACACCATCGATCACATCACTCGAATGCTGACAAAAATGATCTACAATATGGGATGAGAAAAACGCCCCGGCCTGTTACTCCGGGGCGTCTCGACCTCACGACCTCACGTGCTCACGACTTCACGTCGCTACGCCGGACTCGGTTCCGGCCCCCCAATCAACGGCGGCGCCGTTGGCTTCGGCTGGTGCGGTAACGGCACCTGCGTCGGTGACGTCGGGAGTGGCGGCGCCACCTGACGGGGCGGGAGGCGTTCACCACGCCGCAGCACCTCGATGTCCTCACGCGTGAGCGTCTCGCGCTCGAGGAGCGAAGCCGCCACGGCGTGCAGCAACTCGACGTTCTCGGAGAGCACGCGCGTCGCCAGCTGGTACGCCGAGTCGATCACGCGCTTCACTTCCGAGTCCACCACGCGATGCGTCTCTTCCGATACCTCCCGACGGCTCATGATCTGGTTGCCGAGGAAGACTTCCTGCTCGTTGTCGCCAACCAGTACCGGGCCAATGATATCTGACAGACCCCACTGGGTGACGTATTTGCGCGCGATCTGCGTCGCCTGCTGAATGTCGCTCGCCGCACCGGTGGTGACCCGATCACGGCCGAAGATCAGTTCCTCGGCGACGCGACCGCCGTATGCCATGACCAGCCGCGCCTCGAGCTGTTCGCGCGTCACCGACACGCGATCATCTTCGGGGAGCGTGAACGCCACGCCTAACGCGCGGCCGCGCGGCACAATGGTCACCTTGTGCAGCGGATCGTTGCCCTTCACCATCATTGCGCAGACCGAGTGACCGGCTTCGTGGTACGCCGTCAGCCGCCGCTCCTCATCCTTCATGACCAGCGACTTCCGCTCGGCGCCGAGGAGCACCTTGTCCTTGGCTTCCTCGAGGTCGGCCATGTAGATGCGGTCGTGGTTCCGGCGGGCAGCCAGCAGCGCGCCCTCGTTCACGAGGTTCGCCAGGTCGGCGCCCGCCATGCCCGGGGTCCCGCGCGCCAGCGACGTGATCTGCACGTCTTCGGCGATCGGCTTGTTGCGCAGGTGCACGCGCAGGATGCCCTCGCGGCCGCGCAGGTCCGGCGCATCGACCACGATCTGGCGGTCGAAACGGCCCGGGCGCAGCAGCGCCGGATCGAGCACGTCCGGACGGTTGGTCGCGGCGATGAGGATCACGCCATCGTTCGACTCGAAGCCGTCCATCTCGACGAGCAGCTGGTTCAACGTCTGCTCACGTTCGTCATGGCCGCCGCCTAACCCCGCACCGCGGTGACGACCGACCGCATCGATTTCATCGATGAAGATGATGCACGGCGCCTGCGACTTGCCCTGCTCGAACAGGTCGCGCACGCGGCTCGCGCCCACGCCGACGAACATTTCGACGAAGTCGGAACCGGACATCGAG
>CBIHMX010000742.1:0-1783 GCA_966211115.1 uncultured Gemmatimonadaceae bacterium
CCGTGGCCCGATAGCGCTATTCGGGTCGTGCTGGCTTCGGCGTCACGAACGCTCGATGCGGTGACCGTGGCGGTTGCGCGGTCCGCGTCACTGGCGATTCGTGGGTTCTATGACCGGATGAACGATGTCGAGCGCGGCATCAACAATGGGTTCTTCATAACGCCGGAAGAACTGGACAGTCGTCGAGGGGGTCGTGTTACAGACTTCTTTCAAGGTCGCGGCCCGGTCAGGGTGAAGCTTGTCGCTACCGGCATCGTTGGCCAGGGTCGGAAAGGCTGGCAGTTGCAGGGTCTCGATGGATGCCCGCTGGAGATCTACATCGACGGAAACCGGTTCTATGCACTGTCTACGGCGCAAAGACTCGACGATAGCCACATCTTCATCAACGACTTTGTTCCCGCCAGTACGATTGCCGGGATTGAAGTGTACCCACGTTCCGTCACCGCACCGCCCAAATACCAGTCCCTGAATGGTCGGTGCGGCGTGGTCCTGATCTGGACGAAGTAGACGGCCGTTGCCGCCGACGATGAACTCGAGCCGAATGCTGATTCGAGGGACAATTCACCCAATCATCCGGAAAGCCTGATGAGATACGGGTTGGGAGTCGTGGGCCTGACGCTAGCCATGGGCGCGAGTCATGCTGACGCGCAACGGGCGCAATGCGGGACGCGAACTACGGCCGCCTGCACCGCGCCCGGTCTCACGTTCCAGGCCTTGAGCGCCGGGTTCTCTCATTCCTGTGGCGTTGCCCTCGATGGAAATGCCTGGTGCTGGGGCGATGGACGCCAATCGGCGTTAGGCGACGGCCGGCGCGAGATCAGCCGGTTGCCGCGCCGGGTCAGGACGGATCGACCATTCGTCGATGTCGGCGTTGGTGGCAGCTATACCTGCGGACGCACGGCCGATGGCCGCGTGTTCTGCTGGGGATCGGAACGAGTGGTCCCCGGTTGGCCGGAGGGAGGCGCCACACCGCGCGAAGTGACGCTGCCCGGACCTGCGACCTACCTCGCGACGGGCCGCCGGCACGCCTGCGTGCTGGACGCCGAGAAGTACGCGCTGTGCTGGGGCTGGAATGTCGATGGTGAAACTGGTACCGGCACCGGTGGTCTCTCGACGTCCATGGTGGCCAGTCCTACCAAAGTCGATACGGTCGCCCGCTTTTCCGGATTGTCGGCCGGCCTCGGATTCACGTGCGGCGTTACCGAGTCGGGCGACGTGCTCTGTTGGGGATCGAATATCGATGGCGTGATCGGAACCGAGGCGCCCGACCGATGCGGCGAAGTGAACCCGGTCGCCTGTGCGCTCCGGCCGGTAAAGGTCGAGATGCCGGAACGCATCCGGCAGGTCTCCGCCGGCTCGACCCACGCCTGTGTGTTGAGCGAGTCGGGTCGCGTGTACTGCTGGGGCGCGAACAGTGCCGGGCAGGTGGGCGCGTACGGGCCGGGCGTGCCGCTCGTACGCACTCCCGCCGAGGTAAAGATCAATCGGTCCGGCAAGTTCCTCGAGGTGGCCAGCGGCGGGGTTCTCTCCTGTGCGCTCACCGAGTCGGGCCGTGCCTGGTGCTGGGGTGCGTACGATCACGCGGGCTCGGACGTGGCCGACAGTGAAACGCTGGCGCCAGCACTCGTTGCGGGCGGAACGTTGTTCCGGACGATCAAGGCCGGCTCGACGCATGCCTGTGGACTCGACAAGCGCGGCCGGGTTCTCTGCTGGGGCGACACCGTCCTTGGGGCGTTAGGCAGCAGATAGTACCACGACGTGGAGGGGTACAAAGCACGTTTCC
>CBIHMX010000743.1:0-1783 GCA_966211115.1 uncultured Gemmatimonadaceae bacterium
GTAGTGCGTCGCGCGGACGGCGGTTGCGTAGGCGTCGGTCTGCGTCCAGTCGACCAGCGACTCGCTGATCGTCAACACCTGCAGCGTCGGCTCGGCGGTGACGTCACCGAGCGGAACCGAAAACACCACGCGATCGCCGACCCGCGCGAACTCTCCGTAGCTGACAAGGGTCGTTCCATCGTTCAGAAAAATCCTGAACAACAGGGCACCAGGCGCGCGCGCGCGCACTCCATCGACGACGCCGAAGAGCGCCATCAGGAGGGCGAAAATCAACGCCTGTGGAAATCTTGTTGAAGAACGGTGCATCTCCTGTGGACGCGCTGATGATCGCACATTATTTTTGGCGAAGTTGAACGGAAACCGGGCAGGCTGCACCGTGTTGATGCGCCTTCGACCGTCCTTTCGCTTGAACCCACCGTCACGGCCGTTAGAATGACCGCTCTGTTTCATCATTTTGACTCGCCCGTTACAACCGTGACCGTGCACCGCTTCGAAGAAACCATCAATGGTCGCGAATACCTCATCGAGGTGTCGAGCGTCGGCCGCAATCAATGGCGAGCGCAGATCAAGCGCATTCCTGGAGGATCGGGCGCGCTCATGCCCTTCTACGGAAAGACCCCCGACGAAGCGGCGAGCCTGCTGACCCGCTGGCTCGCCATCGCGAACGGCCGCCCGCGCGCGGAGGCGTAGACGAGGGATACTCGTGTTCATGCACGATGTTCCCGACGTGTTCGACGTCGTCATCATAGGGGCCGGGCCGGTCGGCCTGGCGTGCGCGATCGAACTCAAGCGTCATGGCCTGTCGCCCCTTGTCGTCGAGAAGGGTGCGCTCGTGAACTCCATTGTCGGTTATCCGGTCAACATGGAGTTCTTCTCGACCCCTGAGCTGATCGAAATCGGCGGTTACCCATTCCCGGTCCAGGGCTACAAGCCGACGCGCGAGGAAGCGATCGAGTATTACCGCGGTGTGACGCAGCGCGAGGCGCTCGCCGTCCGCCTGTACGAGCGCGTGCTGTCGGTGAGTGGCACGAACGGGGCCTTCACCGTTTCGACTGACAAAGGCACCCACCGGACGGGAAAAATCATCGTCGTCACCGGGTTCTTCGATCGCCCGAACCGGCTGAACGTGCCCGGTGAGGAGCTGGCGAAGGTGACGCACTACTATCGCGAGCCATACCCGTACGTCCGCCAGAAGCTTGCGGTGATCGGGGCGAAGAACTCGGCCGCCAAGGCGGCGCTCGACTGCTACCGCCACGGCGCCGAGGTGACCCTCATCGTGCGGTCGCCGCTGCTGTCTGACAGCATCAAGTACTGGATCCGCCCGGATCTGGAGAACCGGATCAAGGACGGCAGCATCCGCGCGCATTTCGGGGCGGTGGTCGAAGAGATCCGCCCCTCGTCACTCGTCGTCCGCACGGCCGACGGCAGGCGTGAGATCGAAAACGACTGGGTGCTGGCGATGACCGGCTACCAGCCGGACTTCGAGGTCCTCGAATCGCTTGGGCTCACCTTCGCCGACGACGGCTTCCGCACGCCGATTTTCGACGAGACGACGTTCGAAACCGCCCGGCCCGGCGTCTACGTCGCCGGCACCGTCTGCGGGGGCTACAGAACGAACCGCTGGTTCATCGAGAACGGCCGCTTCCACGCGCAGCAGATTGCCAGGCACATCGCCGGCGAACGGACCGAACGGATCCAGTTCGAGGCGATGCACTGGAAGACTGAAGAGTGAAAAACGGGGACACTCAACGTTTCCGTCAGCGTTGAGCGCTTTCCACAGAGG
>CBIHMX010000744.1:0-1781 GCA_966211115.1 uncultured Gemmatimonadaceae bacterium
CGAATAGGGAATCGGGCACTCCCCAATGGTCAATGGTCAATCGTCAATCGTCAATCGTCAATCGTCAATCGATCTCCTAAACCGCATTCCCACGGCCGCTGCCGTCTTATAGGCCACTTCGCCGAGTGTGTTGCGGGATGCGCGCAATTCACCTTGTGCCGCAATGCGCGGGCCGATCGAAATGATGAACGTCTCCTCGGCGCCGGGAACGTCTGCACCATGGTGACGCCAGTCGGCGGCTGAACGACCGCGTCCGTGATCGGCGGTGAAAATGAGTGTCGTGCGTCCGCGGTAGCGCGCATCCGCCTGTGACTCTTCCCAGATCTGACGCAAGTAGCCATCGACCGCGTGAATCGCGTCGAGGAACCGGTCGTACCGCCCTTCGTGACCCCAGTCGTCGGTTTCCGCATAGCCGACGAACGCCGCCCGAGGGTGCTTGCTGGCCAGATAGGGCATCGCGTCGCGATGCACGACGACGTCGACGGGCTCCGTGCCGTGCGTGCGCACGTCGATCCCACTGCGTTCGACGTTGAAGATGTCCTGGAACGTGTCCCACGTGCCGAATGCAACCACCTGGCCTCGAAACTCGCGACGGCGATTCAGCCACTCGAACACGGTGACGTTTGGATTCGGCCCGAACTCGTTCGTGTCGATGCGCGAGTCCGGGTGACCGGCGAGCATTTCGTTGTAGCCCGGATACGAAAATCGCATCTCGTTCGCGACATCCACGTGGCTGCCAAGGTCGCGATTGCCGCGCAAATCCCCTTTCGTTACGAGCGTACTCCAGACGAACGGCATGAGCGCCTGACGACGTGCGTCAGCCGTCGGGCGCCAGTATTTGCGGCGGGTGAGGTCGGCGTTCGGTCCGAGAGCCGCGGGATCACCGAAGAGGATGGACGAGTCCGCACCGCGAAACACTTCCTGCCACCGGAGACCGTCCGAGACAACCAGAATGACGCTCTCTGCGCCCTCGCGCCCGTTGCCTTCGCGCATTGTCCCGCGCTGGTCATAGACCACCGCCAGGACACTCGCCGCGAAGAGGACTATCCAGTGACGCATACGCCAAACTACGGCAGAACGAACCTGGAGTTACAGGGGAGAGGCGAGTTCTCGCGGATGGCGCGACCCGGTCCGTCGAGCTCGCGTGACCAGGAATGTCATCAGCCCGGCGGCGAGCGCATAACTGGCCGCGTTGCTCCAGCCGCGTTCGATCGCGTTGGCATCGGCGCAGACAATACCGATCGTGTTGACCGAGCCGTGAAAGATGGTCGCGATAATCACGGTGCTTCGCGTGAAGAGGGCCAATACGGTCATGACCGTGGATAGCGCGATCAGGTACGGCACATACGAAAGAAATGGCGTGCCGTACTGCGGCATGCCCGGCATGAAGAAGAGCGGGAAATGCCAGACGGACCAGACGAGTCCGATGATGGCGCTGGCACGCCACGGACCATAACGAGAGAGCAGGCGCGGGAGCGCGAAACCACGCCAGCCTATCTCCTCGCCGGCGACGAGTACGAAGACCACCAGCGAGAGCGCGCCGATGGGCTGCAGCTCGATGCCCCCCGGAACACCGGCGGCGGTTTCGATCGCCGTGCGCAACGCAGACACCGCGAGCGGCAGCAGGAGCGCGGCGAGGTACCATCGAAGCGGCAATCGCCAGTCCGTCACACGCTGCCACAGTTCGGCGAGCTCGCGGCGTCCGCAGAGTGCAGCGGTGACCACCGCCGCGACCGCCGGACCGGTCAGCGCCAGGAGACTGATCGGGATCGATACGCTGG
>CBIHMX010000745.1:0-1768 GCA_966211115.1 uncultured Gemmatimonadaceae bacterium
GCAACGCGACACCGATCCCGGCATCTGGTCCGTGTTCCGCTGTGATCGCAGCCCTCGGTGCCGAGGCGCTGACGGGAATCCTGTTCGGCATGGCCCCGGCGGCGCGCGCCGCCAGGCTGGATCCGGTCGAGGCGCTCCGACACGAATAGCAGATCGGGAATCGGGAATCGATCGCGCAGATCCGGAACCTGGATCTCGCCCCGTGAGCGCCAGTTTTCAGTCCTGGAGCGCCCCTTCCAACGCGAGTTTGAAAGAAGCCGGGTCGATCGCCGGATACCGATACAGCGACGGCTCGATCTCGGAAAACTGCTCACGAAGAGCCTCGCGAGTGACCAGACCGCGAGCAAGCATCGCTCGCACGTCAGCGAGGTCGCGCACATGGCCGCGTTCAATTTTGGATAGTGCTTGCGCCACGAAGTCGTAGTGCCGCACCGTGACCTTACCGAGCCGCTTCAATACCGGACTGCGCGACTCCCATCCCGGTGGAACCGGAATGAAGTGATCTGGTGCGGCCAGTTCGACATTCAGATTCAGTCGCTCCTTCAACGCAGGTATGGCGCGCAATAACTCATCAGACTCGGGACGCATCACCAGGTCGATATCCATCGTGCTGTCTCGCCATCCTTCGACCACGGCACTCGTACCACCAACCAGATACAGGTCCGTATCGCGAAGCGCCTCACGAGACAGCGCAATGAGGAATTGTTCGATACGCTCGCGCGTCGCTACCTCGCGCATGCCGCGGCACGCTGGAAACTCACCAATTGACGAATCAGCGCGTTGTATCGGCTATGCGCACCGTCCGCGAACTGGGCCCGCAAGCACTCGTAAAGTCGTTCTTCGGGCCGCTCGAAGACAAAGGGGATATCCCACCCAAGCATCTGGAGTCGGGGCGAGCCGATGGATACGAGAAGTGCCTCCGCCGTCGCGCGACGTTCGGCGAGGTCTCGAAGACCCTGTTCGATGAGGTGAGCCCCGGGCAGGGTTGCAACCATGACGCAAGTTAGCGAACTGCTCGAAAGGGGACGATCGGTCACGAAACATGGTTCCACGCCGTCCAGCGAGTCCCGCGAGTCCCGCTGCCGCTGGAACGCCGACCATCGCCGACCGAGCGGACCAGCGCGGGCGGTGCTGGGGTTCCCTCGCTCTTGTTGGTTTAAGAAGCGTGAAGAAAGGCGTGAACGGAATCGTGAAAAGGGACGTGAACTGGAGCGTGAAAGAGCGTGTGGTCCACGTCGTCTCACGGTTCAATTCACGCCTCTTTTCACGTCGTTATTCACGCCGTTATTCACGCCACTCTTCACGCCATTCCTCACCCACCGTCGAAGTACCTTCGGACCGGAGGACTCGCCCGCGTCATCATTCAATATCCGGTTCATCCCGACCCGAGCAAGTGTTGGTCTCGCGATTCGCTACCTTTGATCGTGCGGTTCTCCGATGTCGTCAGCTCCGCGCTGAACCAGATCCGGGCCAACAAGCTCCGGTCGTTCTTCACCCTGCTCGGCGTCATCGTCTCGGTGACGTTCCTGGTCGCGGTGGTCGCGATCATCCAGGGCATGAACGCCTACGTGCGGGAGAACGTCGCCGGCGCCATCATTGGCGCGAACTCGTTCCAGGTCCGGCGCACCCCGATCAACTTCGCCAGGTTCACGGACGACGACTGGCGTCGGGCCCAGCGCCGGCCCAACATCGGCCCTGAAGACGCGGCGATCATCATCGAGGCGCTGCCGGATGCCGAGGCCATAAGCCTCCAGAGCGGGTGGCCCAC
>CBIHMX010000746.1:0-1764 GCA_966211115.1 uncultured Gemmatimonadaceae bacterium
CGAGCAGCAGGCTCTGCTCGCGCATCGTTGCTACGGCCGCCTGCTGCGATGCGTTCAGCTCGCCGTAGTCTCCATCACGCATCATCTCCAGCGCCGCCATGATGCTCGTCAACGGCGCTTTCAGGTTGTGCACGAGCATCTGCTCGAAGACCGCGTCTTCGCTGCTGCTCATGCTCAGGGCCTGACCGTGAACCCCATGCTGACAATCCACGCCTGTTCAGCCACGCCCAGCACCGGCCCGCGCTTCGCATTGAGCACCGACAGGTCGAGAATCACGCGCGGCCCCGCGAGCGGGATGCCGACACCACCGGAAAAGAAGCGCTCCGGAACCGACTCTCTTCCGACGGAGAACGGCAGGTCGCGCTTGCGATACCCGACATACAGCAGCGACGGCACCGCGCGGAATCTCGGTCCGCTCATTTCGAGACCGGCGCCGATTTCCCAGGTGTCCTTCGCGGACAGCGACGACTGCGACAGCTCGCCCATGCTCGACCACTCCGTGCGCTCGACCGAAATGGCCAGGCTCGCGCCCGGCAGGCCGTCGAATCGCACACCGGCGCCGTACCTGTTAGGCAGGCTGCCGCTCGCGATCACCGTGTCCGCCACACGGACGTCGAGCGAACCGCCGGCGCGCATCGATGCGGCCAGGGAAACCTGCGGGTGCACGCGCCACGTAGCGCCGGCGGAGAGTCCATTGCCCAGGTAACCGATCGTCAATTGCCGGAGCAGCGTCCCGTAACGCAGGCTGTCGTCGAACTGCCTCGTGAGGTTCATCCGGTTCTCACCGGTGAATCCGTGAAGCCCGATTCCAACGGACAGGCCCGTTCGGACCGTGAAGGCGAGACCGAGCCGAATGTCGTTGATCGCACCCGCCGACTCCACACGCTCTTCGTAGCCCACCGAATCGGGGCCGAGGATCTGGCCGCCGCGAATTCGTGTCGCCCAGGTCCGATCGAGCAGCGTCGACGACGTGATCGTGCCCATCGCCCGTGAACCGAGCTGCATGCCGGCCATCCAGATCGGGAACCGCGCGGTCATGGTGTTGTCCGACGACGGTCCAGCCGATACGCGCCGAAATTCCGGCTCGTACTGGAAGTACAAACCACCGCGTCCCCAACCCAGCGTGGAGGAGGGGTTTCGCGTCGACGAGAAGTCGAACTCCCCGAAGCCGCCGCCCGCCGCGGCGCGCGTGCTCAGGCCACCCGTTGGGTAGCCGAACCCCTGTGTGCTGACGGTGCCCTGGGCAAACGCCAGCGAAGGCGCGACTGCGAGCGCAACCAGTAGTGAGCGCATCATGGAATCCCGAAGCTCCGGACTGGGGAATAGCTCACCCTCAGGCGCGGCCGCAATTCCGGCGCGGCGCTGCTCGAGAAGAACGTCACGAACCGCGGATCCAGTGACTCCGGTCCGGCACGAAGGACGATGCCTCGCTGCGCCGACACCGAAACCGGCAGGCTCCAGGCACGAAGCGCATTCACGATCTCGATCGACTTCACGCCGCTATCGCCCGGCGCGAACTGCACCGAGTCAAAGCCGGCGCCTGGCGCATTGGTGAGAAATGCCGATCGACCAGGATCGGTGATATGCGTGCCGGCCGTCACCACCAGCGGATATAGCGTGAGCAACGACGTGTCGTTCACGCTCGGTACAGGTCGTTGCGTGAGCTCGAGCGTCGCGCGCAGTACGTTCGACGAATCGAGGATGCGCGACGGAATAATGAAACGGATGAGGACTCGCCTGCCCGGCACACCACCAACCGTGAGG
>CBIHMX010000747.1:0-1748 GCA_966211115.1 uncultured Gemmatimonadaceae bacterium
GGCACCTGTTGCTGGTACTTCGCCTCCTGCTCGTCTGCGCCAACTTGCCCCTGCTGCTCTCTGCCCGGGCGGCGACGCGCGAGGGCGAGATCATCGTCCGCAGCGCGTTAGGCGCCAGCCGGCGGCGCATCGTCATGCAGTTGTTCTCGGAAGCACTCGTGCTCGGTGGCGTCGCCGCGGCTGTCGGGCTGTTGGCGGCGAGCTACGGCATCCGTTGGGGCCTCCGGCTGGTCGAGGGCGAGCTGATGGACGGTAGACGGATGCCGTTCTGGTTCGATGGCCGCCTGTCAGCCGCCACCATCGGCTATGCCGTGCTGCTGGCCGTCCTGGCGGCGATCGTTACTGGTGTGATCCCCGCGATGAGGATCACGCGCGATCTCGGGCATCGGCTGAAGGAAGTCACTGCCGGGGGCGGCGGCATCAAATTTGGCGGACTGTGGACCGCGGTGATCGTGGCCCAGGTGGCGATTACCGTTGTCTTCCCATCGATCGCGTTTTTCGTTGGCGGCGACGTCACGAAGATCAGGAACTATGACCTCGGGTTCGATACCGACCAGGTCCTGTCATTCGAGCTGCAGATGGATCGAGTCGCACCCGGCGACACCTCGTATGCGTCGTTTCTTGCGCGATTTGCTGCTGCGGGCCAGGTGCTCGAGCATCGCCTGACATCGTTGCCGCAGGTGCGCGGTGTCACCGTCGCCAACAACCTTCCCCGTTTGTATCACGGCTGGAACCAGTTCGAGGTCGAGGGAGAGTCGGTTGCTCCACAGGACACGACGAGGGGACACCGCGGCGGCTCGGCCAATGTGGACCTGGACTACTTCGAGGTGTTAGGCACGCCATTGCTGGCAGGAAGGGCATTCAATTCGGGTGATCTGGCGAGTGGCGCCCGGACCGTGATCGTCAACAAGCCGTTTGCCGATCGAGTATTCGGCGGGCGTAATGCCGTGGGTCGCCGGATCCGTTATGTCGCGAGAGAAGGACACCGGCCCGACGTCGCGCAACGCAACCAGCCCGCACTGAACCGCCAACCATCGGCGGACGGGCCGTGGTATGAGGTCGTCGGTGTGTCTCGCGATCTTGGGACTACGTCCGGGTATGGGCGGCTCGGTGTCTATCACCCCATCGCGCGAAGCGAACAGTATCCCGTTCGCTTCGCTGTGCGCGTTGCGGGCGCTCCGGCTGACCTGGTGCCGGAACTCCGCCGACTGGGCGCCGCGGTCGACCCCACACTTCGCATCAGCACACCCATGTCACTGACCGAAGTCGTGAATGACGAACTGAATTTTTACGGCTTCTGGCTCGGACTTGTCCGGACCGTAAGCGCGGTCGCCCTCCTGCTCTCGCTGGCATGCATCTATGCCGTCACGTCGTACGTCGTCTCGCGCCGCACGCGCGAGATCGGGGTACGCGTCGCGCTGGGTGCCAGCGGCCGGCAGATCATCACGTCGATCCTCCGGCGTCCGTTGCTCCAGGTCTGCGCGGGGATCCTGATCGGTACGCTGATGACCGGTATCCTGTCCGGGGGCATTTCGATCGATGCCGTCCGGACGGAAACGCCGACGTCGTTCCTGGTGAAGCTTGGAGCGGTCGCCTTGTATGGCTTGTTCATGCTGGCTGTCTGCCTCCTGGCCTGCATCGTTCCCACCAGGCGAGCGCTATCCGTCCAGCCAACTGACGCGCTGCGGACGGATTAGCGCTCTTCCAGGCAGACTACTCCGACCGCAGCGCAACCACCGGCGCCACGC
>CBIHMX010000748.1:0-1740 GCA_966211115.1 uncultured Gemmatimonadaceae bacterium
GCGACCGCTTCGGTACGCGCCATCACTGACCGCGCTCCCGCCGTATCACCGGCCATTTCCAGCGACTCTGCCAGGATGAGTCCCGTGTTCACGTAGAGCGCGGGAATACCAACGGATGCCCGGTCCGGCCAGCCGCCCTTGGTGACCAGTGCGGTATGGCCCTCGAAAACGCTGTCCCACAGCACCCGCGATCGCGCAACGTCCACCCACCCTTCACCGGGGATGAGTGCGATGTCGCCACCGGGCGTTGGCACGTCGGGCATCAGCTTGCGCGCCAGCCCCTGCATAACGAGATACGGGCCGAACCCGAGCTCGTGGCCGTAGCCGCCCGACGTACGCGCGAAATACACCGGGCGGTCCGGGTTGTCGCGGATCATGAGCAGCACGGCGTAGTCAGCCTTCGTGAAGACGCGCGGCTGGATCACCGCCCTGATTTTACCAACGGTGAACAGGACGGTGTCGGTCTGCTGTTCGGCCAGCGGGATCGCGTCGGCTTCATCCAGCGTGAGGCGGAGCGGCGGATTCGCCGGCTTTGGCCACTGGCGTCCCTTGTAGATCTCGGGACCGTTGGCCTGGTCGTACTCCCGGATGGGAGAACGGATGATCTGGCGGACATACCAGTCGGTGTTGAGCAGCGACGTGTTGGCGATCACGACGTCGCGGCGAATGCCCTCCACCTCCTGGGCGTACCACAGGGGGAACGTGTCGTTGTCGCCGACGGTCACCAGGATGCCGTACGGCTCGACCGAGTTGAGCAGGTCATGCGCAAAGTCGCGCGTGCTCGTGTCGTTATGCCGGCTCGACGCCTGCCAGTTCCCGATCAGCGGAAAGAGCGCGAGGGCGAGCACCGGCGACGACACCAGCCAGCTGCGGCGCGTCGGCAAATTCAGCGTCTGCTTGCCCAGCTTCACTGCCTGGGTGCCGACCATGGACGCGATCGATTCCCACACGAACAGCAGGCCTAACGAGGCCCAGACGCTCCAGGCCGAAAAACTCCAGAGGAAGAAGTAGTCCCGGTCGCGGACTTCGCGATCCACGGTCTCCCCGAGGTCCGGCGCCTGCGAATGCCCGTACCGGAAGTTCAGGTAATAGATGAGCACCAGCGTGAGCGTCGCCATGAGTGGCCCGAAGAACCAGAAACTCCGGCGGTCTCGCTGGTAATGGACGTATCCTCCGAAGAAGCCCAGCACGAGGAAGATCGCGGCGAGGACCGATTGCAGCGTCTGGTTCTCGAGATAGGCGTCGCGCAGCCACTGCCAGCGGAAGTACAGCCACCACATGCCGATCTGCGCGGGGAACGGCGCCTGGCGTTCCGCCACCGATGGCTTGCCGTACTGTTCGCGATTGAAGTTGTACTTGAACGCTTCCCACGTCTCGGCGCTGAACGTGCAATCCCAGTTGAACTCGGTGCGGCAACCGGTCGGCTCGCCCTCATTGATGGGAGGGAAGTAGGCGGCACGGATCGGCTGTGTCGCGAAGGGCGTCATGCCGATGATCAGGGCGCCCACGCCCGCCAGCAGGAGGCGCCATCGCAGGAGGGTCGCCGGCCGCCTGACGAGTACGGCAATGGCCACGGCCGGCGCCGGAATGAAGCCGGCCATGTGATTCGCGTATCCGAGGCCGAGCAGGTAGGCGATGAGGATCAGGATCTTGTCCGCCTTCGGGCCATCGGGATCGTCGCACCAGCGCACGGTCAGCCAGGCAATGATCGCGACGCCCACGAGCGATACGGTGTAGAAC
>CBIHMX010000749.1:0-1738 GCA_966211115.1 uncultured Gemmatimonadaceae bacterium
CCTTCGGATCCTCGCGTCCCCCTCTCCGATGACGCCCGCCCTCAAGAAAGCGACGCGTCGCGCGAAACGACTGTTCGGCGTCTGACACTCATCGTCGCTGAATGAGTTCGTCGTCGGGGCCGCGATTCCCGCTCGTACCACTCACTGCAGACCACGACGTCGCAAGCTTTACTTCAGGGAATCATCCCGGTTCAGCCGAAATCGATGAATTCCTCAATCGAGACGCGCTCACCGAACAGACTGCGGGTTTGAGTCAGGTCTGGCTCGCCACAGATCCTGACGCGGCGACTTCCGATGACTTTGTCGCAGCGTACTTCACGCTCTCGCCATTATCGATCCCTCTGACTCCGGCGGTCCTTGCCGCCCTTGACGTCGGATCGGTCCCCTACCGTGCTGTCGGCGGGTACCTCCTGGGAAGGCTCGGTGTCGCCGCTCGTCTTCAGGGTCAAGGCATGGGCGCCAGCCTCGTCGCCGCGGCCATCAAGATTGCCAGGGACGTGCGAGGTGAGGTCGGCGGCGTCTTTCTCGCAGTGGATCCCAAGAACGACAGGTTGCTCGCCTGGTACGAGCAACTCGAATTCGGCTTTCGCAGGCTCGATCCTGCCAAACGGCGGATCATACTAAAACTCTAGCTGCATAACGAAAATGGCTGAGACCTTGCTCAGCCTTCGCTGAAATGCGGAAAGGCCCCGCCGTGACGCTGTTGGCGGAGCCTTCCAAAAACTCTATCGGGACGGCGGGATTAGAACCCGCGACCCCCTGAACCCCATTCAGGTGCGCTACCGGACTGCGCTACGTCCCGTGAACAACTCGGGCGCGAAACCTAACCCACGCGGCCACACCGTTTCAACCAACCGGGCGCAACATTCGGAAACGGGGCCGGTATCAAGCCCAACCCCACCAGCCACGTCCATGCGCATTCCGCTGCTGGCAACAACCCTCGCGACAAGCGTGACCCTCGCCGCTTGCGCCGCCAGCCCGTCCGCGTCACCAGAAACCCAGCCCGTGGCGAGCTGCGACCGCGGAGTCGTCGCCACCGTCTCCAACCAGACCGGCAACCAGTACGACGTCATGTACCAGACCGTCCGGTCCGAGATCGTCCTTGGCGAAGCAGGCCCGAACAGCACTGTCACATTCTCGCTGCCCGGCGACGGTCAGGGACGCGTGTACCTCCGAACCGGAATCACGGGCCAGGGCGGCAGGGTCTCCACCGACGGCCGCCGGGGAGTCAGGGTCACCACGCGCTGCGCCTCATAGAAACGGCGTCGCGCTGGAACCACGGTGCAACCGAACCCTGATTCGCCTACCCGCGCCTAGTACCTCACACGCTCCGCGGGGCGCCTGGACGAAACGCGATTCACCAGCCAGGCAATCACGAAAATCGGCAAGGCGATGAAGAAAGCGATCTTCAACGCCGCAATCCCCAGCCCGACCACGAGCCCGAGCAACCCGAACACCAAGCCGAGCGCGACCGCGACCACCACGACGACCGCCAGCACAGGAAGGCCGACGAGCAGCACCATGCCCACGATGGGCAACCCTACCACGGCCAGCACGCCGAGGACCGGCAAGCCGATCAGCATCAGGATCCCCGCAGCAGGCAGCAGGAACAGCATCGCCAGCAGGCCAAACACCAGGAACTTGATGAGGGACACGTTTTCGACTCCGTGTGAAATTCAGGTTCACTGAATATTACGGGAATCTCACTGCGATGTTTCTTCCCCAACGGTGGTACAGG
>CBIHMX010000750.1:0-1734 GCA_966211115.1 uncultured Gemmatimonadaceae bacterium
GCACTGCTGAAGAACTTCCGGTTCTTCCGCAAGGTTCGTCGGGCCGGACAGATCGGCCGGCAGTAGATCGATGTCGTCGTGATTCCCACGAACAACACGCCGTCGAACCTGGCATCGGCCGATTCCACGGCCCGGTTGCAACTCTCTCGATCAAGCAGCATGACTCAGGAATCTACCGCCCTGAGCCGCGCTCGCTCGCCGTTTTCGGACGTCGGATTACTTCTCCTTGTCGTTCAGGACGAAGGTGACTTTCAGGAGGACGCGATACTCGACGATTTTTCCCTTCTCGATCTTCACCTTCTGGCTCTTCACCCACGCGCCGGTGAGGTTTCGCAGCGTCTTGTCAGCGCGACTGATACCCGCCTTCACCGCGTCGTCGAATCCCTTCTTCGAGGAAGCCTGAATCTCGGTGATCTTTGCAACTGCCATGGTGCGCTCCGGGATAGTGTGAGCCGGCTGAAGATCTCTGGGACCGGGAACGTACGCCCCACCGCCCGGGGACGCCAATCAGGCTGGGTCAATCATGCCAGGGCTTCACGTCGAAACTGCCACTGGTGACGAACTTGGTCCCCATCGCTCCCGATGTGATGAGAGCTGGGGCCGAGAAGGAAAACGTTCCGACGATCCGCGTGCTCGACAGTTCCGTGATGATCACCGAACCAGCGCCCTGGCTCGTCGCGCACAACCATGACTGGGTGTTATCCAGCCTGGCCTCCGCGTATCCGCCGGCGTTGCCGGATTGTGCCAGGTCGTACGTCCCGGTTTCGGCCACGCCACGAATCGTGATCGTGATCGAGCGCAGACCGCTTTCGCTTTCTTCCACGGCCGACATGGTGAACTCCCTGTCCTCGAAGCCCGCGAAGACCGTCGTGGCGTCGAACCCGGCGGCCCCGATTGTCGCGCTCAGGTCGCCATCCGTGATCGGTGGGCTGGTCGCGTTTCGACATGAAACGATCGCTACACACAACGCCATGAGAAATCGCGTCCGCTGCATAGACTGCCTCACTGCATACTGCGAGAATGCGTATCCTCGCCGCGGAGCGCTGCAATCGCCAGCCCCAACGACAGCGAGGTCAGCTGCGGGCGATTCGCTCCATCACAGGCACAGCGAACTCGAGCAATTCGCGCGCGGAGAACAAGTGACTGGTTGCATTGCCCACAGTGCCGCTCTCGTTATGCGACACGGCGAGGAAGGCGTCCACGATCTGCGCGAAGAACTGATCGGGCCAGTTCTGGTGAGCCCCATGCGAGCTCGTGTCGACTTCGGACATTTCGCGCCACGTGCGCTTCCCGTCCACGAGCAGCGGAACGCGAAATTTTGCAATCCGTTTGTCCGGGAACGGGGCGATGTGTTCCGCGTAGTGCAGGTACGTGACCGCATCATGATCCGAGCCTAACAGCAGGATCCGCCCACCGAGCGTCGTGAACCGCTCCAGTAGCGATCCTTCGCCGAACGCGAAATCCCACGGCTGTTCCGAGATGAGGTGGTTCGCCTGTTTCCCCCACACGGCAAAGCGTGCCGGGTGATCGTTGACGAGCGTGCCGGGCCAGGTGCGGAACAGTTCGACCAGGTCGCCATTGTCTCGCGCCGATCGGGCCGTGTGTGCGTCGAACGGCGGGAGCTTTTCGAGGATCTCGCGTTCCTCCTCGGGCGTCAGGTCACCCCGGCCGACTTCGTCTACATAACGCGGACACGATGCGTACATCAGCATCGTTCCCTCATCGGTGATCACG
>CBIHMX010000751.1:0-1730 GCA_966211115.1 uncultured Gemmatimonadaceae bacterium
CGCCCGACCGCTCGGCTCTTCCCGTGCCACGCACCAGGTCCTGCAACGCGCGCAACACACCGATGTGAGCCGCCGACGCCGCTTCGGTCGACCACCGTACCATTTCCGCCGCCCGTTGCGCGTCGATCCATTCGTCGATTGCCCCCAAGGCAGCGAGGCTGACTCCGTTGCGGTGGCAGGTTCCGCCGCTGAGCGAAGCAACTGCGTCGACAACATCCGCGGTGCGATCACTCACTTTGCCGTCACGCAACGCAAGCAGTCGACAACGATCGCCACGCCTGACGAGCGCCAGCACCACGTCTGTGGCCGCAATGCCCGACGCAGCACTGCCGCGTGCCCGCATCCAACCGCCTAACAACTTCCTGAGCCTCTCGATCGCGGCGCCATCGTGCCTCTGGACGATCGCCGACGTCGCACGCTGGAGACGGTCCCCGAATAGCGGCAGCGAAGTTCGCAACTCACCGTCGCCCATCATTCGGGACGTGAGTCGTGCCTTGCGTTGCAACACGCGCATGATGCGCGTGAGTTCACCGGACTGGATGGGCGGCCCGATCGCGTAGACATGAATGCAACGATGAGGGCTCCCCAGCCGCCGCAATCGTCCTGCACGTTGCTCGAGACGCGCCAGCGTCCAGGGAATGTCCAGATGCACAATCACGCCGGCGCGACGGAGACTCAGCCCCTCGCTGAGAACGTCGGTTGCGATGAGCAGGTTCAGCGGCATGGCTGCGCTCCCCGCCGCGCCGGTATCGAAGCCGTGAACAATCTCGTCGGTCGATACCGCGCCCGATGCGATCCGCGCCCCTTTTCCGGTGACGACCGCGACACCACCTCGCGGCGCGACGGCCTGAAACAGTCCCCGCGCAGTGTCGGCAAACTGGGTAAACGCGACGACCGGAATGGACACATGCCGGTCCTGGATCGCGCCGAGTTGCGTCGCGCGTGCATGATCGATCATGCCGTTTCGCTGATCGAGCAGGCGAAGCACAGCCCTGACGCCCATCTCATGCCTGACGAGCGCGTCCCGGGTGGCGGGGACATCGATCCGTTCCCCGGTTTCGGGAAACAACGAGGGAAATCCCAGCTGAATGGCGTCGTCGACCACAGGCCAGGAGTCCAGCTCACGCCGCACCGGCAACCGGCCATCCTCAAGCGCCGCCAGGAACGTCGCCACGCGACGCAGTCGGCGTCGCAACATCGACTTCAGCGCACTCTCCGACGACGACCAGGCGCGAATCAACCCCAGGATCGTGAGCGCATGGGCCGGTGCGCCGTCCGCGGCCGCAACGGCGGGCGGTATTGTCTCGATCGCGTCCAGCATCTCCGGGTCGTGCCTGACGCCGAGCCATTCCGGTCGCGCGAGCGCCGGCAACGTTGCGTCGCCTAACGTGTCGCTCGTGCGGCGGACGATGAACCGCCTCACCTCGTCGTCCGACATTTGCCCGGCGTGCGATCCCAGGAACAGCGCCAGCAGCGCCCGCAGATCCCTGCTCCGGTTATGGATCGGGGTCGCCGTCATGATCAGCACACGCGCACCCCACGCCAGCTCCGCGATCCGGGCGTACCGCTTGCTGGAGGGATTTCTCGCGTGGTGCGCCTCGTCGAGTATGAGCAACTGCGACCGCGTACTTTGCCCCGCCGCAGACCGGCTCAAGCTCTCGTATGAGGCAAACTCCGCACGCAGTTGAGCGCGGCCCGCCGAGTCCTTCCACATCGCGCGCAGCGCAGCC
>CBIHMX010000752.1:0-1720 GCA_966211115.1 uncultured Gemmatimonadaceae bacterium
CGCCGGGGTGGTCCTTGCCGCGGAAGAAGTGGTTGAACCCGACCTCGTACAGGGTCGCGGCGCCGGCGTAGGTGGAGATATGCCCGCCCACACCGATGTTCGCCCGCTGCGCACGGTGGACCATCACCGCGGCGTTCCACCGCATGTACGCCCGGTACCGGCGCTCGTATTCCTCGTTGCCCGGGAACGGTGCTTCCTGGTCCACCGGGATCGTGTTCACGTAATCGGTGGTGGTCACCATCGGCACCCCGACGCTCTGCGCGCCGGCACGCTGCAGCAGGCTCCGCATGATGAATTGGGCACGCTCCGTGCCCTGTTCCCTGATCAACGAATCCAGGGACTCAACCCACTCGGCAGTCTCTTCCGGATCACGATCAGGCAGCTGGTTAGTCAACCCGCTGAGGATATGGGAGGTATCTTCTCCTGCAGCCACGTCCAACCTCTCTTTGCGCGCATGAATCGGCGCACTCAGGCCAGGCAGGGTGACTGCCCGGCGTATATACGCCGTGTGCGACGTATCGGTTACAACAGCCCGGTCATGTGTGCCGGGCAGGGTCCTAGCATTCCTACGTCTGCATTGGAGTTACAGGGTTGTTGCCCCGCAGGCATAGTTGTCACCTGCCACTCTAACTCTGTCCCCAACGCGATGCGTAGCCGCGGCTTGGGCGGCTCGGTTGTATTTCGCCGTCATACTGGTTGTGTGACGAAAAGCCGCTGTGCTGCGGGTTGGCGGATCCTGATGTGACGCAGAATATGCCGCATCGCGGGGGCGGCAGCTTGAAGCTCAGGCACAAAGGGTGTTGGCTGGGAGTAATGGAAATCACTATGCGCACTGCGCGTAAAAGGCATTGGAGGTACACGTGAGCGAGGCCGACGCCGCCACTTCGGTAAATGTGGCGGAAAAATTGGGTTTCAAGAATGGGGATCTGATTCAGGAGTTCGGTTACGACGACGACGTCGATTTCGACTTGCGTGACGATATTGAGGACCTCACGGGTTCCGAGCTGCTGGACGAGGACGACCATGAAGTGGCGGACGCCGTCGTTTTCTGGTGGCGTGACGGCGACGGGGACCTGGTGGACAGCCTGATGGATTCGCTGACCACACTCAGCGAAACCGGTGTTGTCTGGGTCCTGACCCCGAAGTCCGGAAGGACTGGATACGTCTCCCCGGCGGACATCCAGGAGGCAGCGCCGACCGCCGGACTGCACGTGACGACGTCTGCAGGCGTGTCCAAGGACTGGAGCGCAACGCGGCTGGTGAGCAGGAAGAACAAGTGACGGCAGCGCTTGCCGCTGCCTCCGTTGCCGTCCCCGCCGTTGGCGGTGCGGCACCCGACTTTGAACTGGTCAACCAGTACGGCGAGCCGGTCAGGTTGTCCGCCTTTCGCGGCCAGAACGTCGTTGTGGTGTTCTACCCCTTTGCCTTCTCCGGCATCTGCACCGGCGAACTCTGTGAGATCAGGGACAACCTGTCCCTGTTCGAAGACGCGAACGCAGTTGTCCTTGCGGTCTCGGTTGACAGCAAGTTCACCCTGCGGGCCTACGCCGAGCAGGAGGGGTACGCCTTCGACCTGCTGGCGGACTTCTGGCCCCACGGCGCTGCCGCCAGCCTCTACGGCGTCTTCGACCCCGAAAGCGGGATGGCGCAACGGGGCACATTCATCATCGATGCCGGCGGAACCATCCGCTACACCGTGGTGAATCCGCGCGGCCAGGCC
>CBIHMX010000753.1:0-1712 GCA_966211115.1 uncultured Gemmatimonadaceae bacterium
GCCAATGCCCGGCTGGTGTTCTCGTCAGGCGCCGTCGCCAACATCACGGCCAGCCGCGTGTCGCGCGAACGGATGCGAAAACTGCGGATCTTCCAGCCGAGCGGATACCTGTCACTCGACCTGGCGAGTGGTGATGGGGAGTTCTACCGGTTGAAGAAGGAACTGGATTTTGGTGAGCTGGCCCGCGCGCCGCTGGCCCTCGAGGCGTTTGTCGAACGGATCGCGATCTCGGCGCCGGAGGGTGAACCGCTTCGCCTCGAGTTCGAGAGCTTCCTGGCCGCGGTGCAGGGCCGGGCAGCGGTCACGGTCAGCGGCCGTGCCGGTCGCGATGCACTCGAGGTTGCGCTGCGCATCCAGGGGGAAATCGAACGCACGTTGAGCCGCGCCGGGCATGCCGGGACGGCGGGTGTCGGGGCCAGTGCGTGAAGTGATGATCGTCGCCGGGGAAGCCTCCGGCGATCTGCACGGGGCAGGCCTGGCCGCGGCCCTGAAGCAACGCCATCCCGGGTACCGCCTGACGGGCATGGGCGGTGCGAAGATGGCGGCCGCCGGCGTCGAGGTCGCGGAGCGAACGGACGAGACCGCGGTCATGGGTTTTGTGGAAGTGCTCCGCACCGTCCCTCGCCATTACGCGCTGCTCAAGGCATTCAGGCGTCGGCTGGAGTCCGGCGCGGTGCACTGCCTGGTCACCATCGACTATCCGGGATTCAACCTGAGGCTGGCCGCCGCGGCGAGAGCGGCCGGCGTTCCGGTGCTGTACTACATCACGCCGCAGGTATGGGCCTGGGGCGCCGACCGGTTGCCGAAGATGGCGCAACTGATCACGAAGGCGGCGGTGATCCTTCCGTTCGAGGAGGAGTTGCTGCGGTCGCACGGCATCGACGCCACCTTCGTGGGTCACCCACTGCTCGATCGCGCGGCGGCCATGCCCGACCGCGCCGCCGCCCGTGCGTCGTTAGGTGTGGCGACCGAGGCGCGGGTCCTGGCGTTGTTTCCCGGAAGCCGCCAGCAGGAGATCGACCGGCATCTCGACGCCTTCGTGCAGACGGCGAGGTTGCTGGAGGCCCGACTCCCCGGGCTGGTGGTGCTGGTGGCCACTGCTCCCGGCGTGAACGTGCCGGGCGACCGCTGTCCCTATCGTCAGGTGACCGAGTCGTCGCTGGCGGTACTGCGCGCGGCGGATGCGGGCGTGTGCAAGAGCGGCACGACCACCCTCGAGGCGGCAGTGGCCGGTTGTCCGCTCATCGTGGCCTACCGAACCAGTAGCTGGACGCACGCGATCGCGAGGCGCGTGGTTCGCATTCCGCGCATCGGCCTCGTGAACGTGGTCGCCGGGCGCGAGGTGGCGCGCGAGTTCGTCCAGGACGGCGTGGTGCCCGAGACCATGGCGGAAGCTGTCGCTCCGCTGCTCGTCGAGAGCGACGCACGCCAGCGCATGCTACGTGATCTCGACGACGTCCGGCTCCGGCTGGGCACTCCCGGCGCGGCGGCCCGTGTGGCCGACATGGTCGCCGCCATCGTGTCGTGAACGACGACGCGCGACTGCCTGACGAGAGCCGGCCGCGGCGCCGGTTTCGCGTTGCGTTGATCAGCCTTCTCGGCGGGTTTGTCCTTCGCCTGCTTGGCTGGACGTGGCGAGTGAAGCGGATCGGTCACGAGGCGTTCGATGCGATGCTCGCCAGCGGTGACCCGTTCATCGTCGTATTCTGGCA
>CBIHMX010000754.1:0-1705 GCA_966211115.1 uncultured Gemmatimonadaceae bacterium
GTCGTCGCGGTCGTACCAATGGTCTCCATCATTCTCGAACAGGCTCAGCAGCGGCGATCCGGTGAACACGAACTCCTGCCCGAGAGTCTCTGTTTGACCGCCGGTCATGTTCGGCAGGGATCTCTTCGTCCCGTTGAATGTCACGTACAGCTCATCGCTGAAGAATTCCGCGGTCTCGATGCAGGTGATCGAGTTGAGTGTCAGGATCGCAGTCGTGATCACCGGCGCGGGATCGACGCTGGCGGTGAGCGTGTAATGTGCGCCGATGGCCTGGCCGCTGGTCGACTTGAACTGCAGCGTCAGGTCGCCCGCCGAGGAGCCGATCGCGTGACTGGCGATGAAGTCGTCACGATCGTACCAGTGGTTCCCATCGTTCTCGAACAGGCTCAGCTTGGGCGAACCCGTGAAAACGAACTCCTGCCCGAGAGCCTTTGTCTGGCCCTGGGTCATGTTCGGCAAGGATCGTCTTGTCCCGTTGAACGTGACGTACAGCTCGTCGCTGAAGGTCTCGGCCGTGTTGATGCATGTGATCGAGTTGAGGATCAGGCGCGCCATCTGTGCCTCCTGCCGCTAACCAAACACCGTGTTGAGAAATTGCTGCGGCACGGGCGGCAGCGCAGCATGCCTGCCGCAATCAAGGCGTCCCCCCGCACCGGGGAACGGCGACTGCGGTCCAAAAGCGCGGGGCGACCAGGTTCCGGCGATCGCCGGCCCGGCAGGCCCTGAACGTCATTGGCTGCGGCGGAGTCCACGGCGCACTCCTGATCTGGGAGACGCGCCGAGCCCGAGTCTCAACGGCTGTATAACATTAATCCAGGTTGGTAGAAATGCCGAACCCGGGTCCGCTGTCCGCGGCGACCGCGGCCGCAGGCATTCCGCTTCGTCGGATTGGGAAGCGGGCATCGCTAGGGGTCAAATTGTACGTTCGGCGATTTGACGAAGCTCGGCGAGACGTTCCGCAAACGCAGGCGGAACGTGCCCCTCGCTGAGCGCTGCTTCGAAATCCTCGACTAAAGCAACCAACTGTTCCGCGACGGCCTCCACATTGGATGCCGGAGACTTCCCATAGTCATGTGTCGGTCCTTGTTGGTCTGGTGACGTGCTCATCGGTTTGACTTTCCGGAACGGACGAGCTCGATTTGCATCATGATGTTGGCGCTCAGCTCTCGGCTGAGTTCAGCCGTTTTCCTTAGCATCTGCGCATCGGCTTCCGACTCCGCGCGATCCGCGTAACGACCAAGGTTGGCTGCCCCCGACTGGAGCGTTTCCACGAGCGCCAGCAGCCGAGTGGCGGAATCGCAAGCCTCTTGATCGTTGGAGACGAGCTTCAGCAGGGGAGCCGCCGAATGATGCCGGTCGGGTCGAGCGAACTGCGAACCGCGAGACCACATTATGGCATCTGCGACGTGCCCGGTAATCAGTTCGATGGCTTCAATCTCTTCATGGGTGGGCATACCCACCGTTCGATGGAGGATGGCGAACGTCCCGATGATTGCGCCGTTCGAATCTCGGATCGGCGTCGACCAGCACGACCTGTAGCCGTGCTGAAGTGCGACGTCGCCGAAGTCTGCCCAAATTGGGTCCGTCTGGATGTCGACCGAGTAGACGGGACGACCGAGGTAAGCCGCTGCTGCGCAAGACCCATGGGATAGGCCAATCTCAAAGCTGTCACCGACACGGCAATAGGTTGCTGGAAGGGTCGGAG
>CBIHMX010000755.1:0-1704 GCA_966211115.1 uncultured Gemmatimonadaceae bacterium
AAGTGCGTACATCCAAACTTCACAGCCCGAAGTGATCAGGACAACGCCCCTTGTCGAAGGGAATGTCAGCGCAGGCCGATAATTTCTCACACCAATTCGCATTTCCCATTTCACCGACGTCGCCTCCCTATCCCTCAAATCGAATCCCCTCCGCGTCAATTCGCGAAATCCGCGACGACTCGCTTCTCAAGCCGTTGACCTACCGCGTGAATCCTCTCGCGTCCGGGTCAGATTCTCTTTCCGAGGACGGTTGGTTGCCCTCGCAAGTGGACGACACCCGACACCGCTCTCAACTCGCCTACCGAGAAACCAAGCATCGCATCGGCCCATCTAATGCTTATGAAACCTCGACCAACGGCCAGCGTACATTCCTCCAGACGTTGCGAACTCAACTGAGGATCACATGTTTCCCCTAAGAAGCCGCGCCCTTGCCGTGCTGTTGCTACTGGGTCTCCCAACCATCGCGTCCGCGCAGCGCCGCCGTGATCGAGATCGCGATCGGGATCGGGATCGCGATCGGTATGAAAGCAATTATGATCGTCCAGCCCGTGGGGCCGTCGGCGCCAGCTTCACGTATGGCCGACCGGTAGGCGACTTCCTTTCCTACGTCGACCAGGGACTCGGCTTCGATGCGTTCTTCCGGTACGGCCTCGACGCGCAGGGCATCCTGAGCCTCAAGATCGATGGCGGTCTCCTGATCTATGGCCGCGAAACCTTCCGCGTCCCGCTGTCCGGCACCATCGGCGGACGTGTGCTCGTTGACCTCACGACGTCGAACAACATCGTCTGGCTGGGGTTCGGCCCGCAGCTCACGATGCCGGTCGGCTTCCTTCGCCCGTACGCGAATGCGAGCGTCGGCTTCAGCTACTTCTTCACGGAGTCGTCGGTCGAGGGATCGAACAACGACAACGACCCGTTCGCGAGCACGACCAACTACTCTGATGCGACCTTCCGGTACGGATTCGGCTGGGGCCTGTTGATTCCGTTTACGGGCGGACGCACCGAGTGGGCGATCGATCTCGGCGCGATGTACCATGGCAATGGCCAGGTGCGCTACCTGCGCGAGGGCGGCATCGAGGACCTGCCTGACGGGTCGATCGTGATCCACCCGATCCAGAGTGACGCCAACTTGCTGACCTACCGGCTGGGGTTCTCGATCGGGATCAGGTGAGTGAGGGCGTGAGGGCGCGAGGTCGTGAGGCCGTGAGGCCGTGAGGGCGTGAGGACGTGAGGGCGTGAAGTTCAAAAGGCGACGTCTGGCTGTGACCCTCCAGCCTGCGGCCAGTCCTTGAATCGGCCCCCGATCTCACGATCTCACGATCTCACGACCTCACGATCTCACGTCTCCCTTGCCCGCCGACGATCTCGACAACAGCGTCGTCTCACGAATCGCCAGCGCCGTCTACAGCCTTGCGCTGACTATCGTCTTCGTCCCGTTAGGCTTCCTGTTCGGGGCGCGTGGTGTGCCGCTCCTGCTGTTCGTGCTGGCGTGCATTGTCGCCGTCGCTTTTACAATTTCGCGGATCACGGTACGCGTTCCCGAAGCGATGGCCCAGTGGCTGCTTCGGTTCGTCTTCCCGAGCGGGTACTCCACGCCGTACGAGCCGACCTATTCGCACCTGCAGGCGACCGCGGCGCGTGGCGACCTCCAGTCGGCCGTGGCCGGCTACCGCGAAGCGATCCGCCTGCGCCCCATGGACCCGG
>CBIHMX010000756.1:0-1703 GCA_966211115.1 uncultured Gemmatimonadaceae bacterium
ACGAGCTGGTGCGCGGCCTCACGGAAAGCGGCGTCGATGTCGTCCGCACCGGCCCGACCGTAAGCTCGTTGCGAAGTGCACCGACCCCGCCCTCGACGAACGGCACGATGCCTGTGCCGCCACCAGTCACCGCGGGAAAGCGCAACTGCAAGCCACCGTCGTACATCAGCACCTTGCTGTCTGCAAAGCCGTAGCCGCCGATGATGGGCAGACCGGCTTCGAGTTCGCTGTCGGCGTACCCGACGTTGCCGACAATCGCAATGTTAGGCGTAACGTTGATACCGAGCTGGAGCCCATAGACTGGCGCGCCCGCGTTCCCGATCTCGAAACCAAGGGGGCCGCTGGCAATGCTTCCCGACGAGAGAAATCCGACGTAGGGCGTCAGGCGAGCCGCAGGATTTTGTGCTTCAACGGTCGACGCTGCGCCGGCCGACATCGCCGCGAGCGTAAATACTCTGACAAAAGACTTCATCTGGTGTTTGCTCCGATTGGGTCGCCAAGCTTCAATGCACCTCCAGTGCCGGACCGTGCCAAGTCATAACCATTTGTGGTACTTCGACTTCCATGAAGTACTAGCCCAAGTTGTCCTCTTGAAGGGACGGTCGAATCGTCCTGGATTGAGACCCTCGGCGTCGTCGACGCGACCCGGCTAAATGCAGCATTCTCCATGCGAACGGCATCAGAAGGAGAAATGCGAAGGGCCATCGCACGTGAGCTACATCTGCCGGGGATGATCGACTCGCAGTCAGCGCCGACCGTAGACGACACCGCTTCGCTCGTTGCGCTGGCTGCACGGGGAGATGTGAACGCCTTCGAGCGACTGTATGCGCGAAGCGCGGGCCGTGTGTATGCGGTCTGCCTGAGGATGACGGGTGACGGACAGCGCGCGAAGGAGCTCACACACGACGCATTCGTGCGGGCCTGGGAACGATTGTCCACGTTTCGAGGTGAAGCTGCGTTTGAGACATGGATGCACCGGCTGGCGGTGAACGTCGTGCTGACGGCGAATCGCGCTGAGCGACGCCGGGCGGCGCGACTGGTTCAGGGGAGTGATGACGCCGCGGAGTCTGACGTCGCGTTCAGCCAGCCGCCCGCCGACGTGGAGACCCGGCTCGATCTCGAACGCGCGATCGCGGCACTTCCACCGCGGGCGCGGGAGGTATTCGTCCTGCACGATGTGGAGGGGTATCGCCACGAGGAAATCGCCGATCGACTCGAATTGCAGCCTGGATCGGTGCGCGCGCAGTTGCACCGGGCGCGCCACCTGCTCATGAGGATGTTGTCCCGATGACGAACCACCTGACCTGGGAAACGCTCAACGACCTGGTGGACGACGTGCTGGCTCCGGCGGAACGAACCGCCGCCGCGCAGCATGCGAGCGAGTGCTCCTCGTGTGCCCGTTCCGTCGCCGAGCTGAGGGCCACCGTGGCGGGGGTGCATGACATGCCGCGCGAAGTGATGCCGCCTGACGAGTTGTGGAGCGCGATCCGCGAGACGATCGAGGACAACAAGGTGGCGCACCTGCCGTCAGGGAACACGGCTCGTCAGGCATCAGGATGGTTTGTCACGAAAGGACGGCTGGCGGCGGCGGCGCTGGCGCTGGTCGCGGGGACCGCCGCCGTCACCAGCCTGGCGCTGGCTCGTCGTCAGGCACCGGTCGCAGCGGCGGGTACGCCAGCCGTAACCGTATCGGCTTCGTGGCT
>CBIHMX010000757.1:0-1697 GCA_966211115.1 uncultured Gemmatimonadaceae bacterium
GCCATGGGGTACGGGGCAGGGGTTTGGGGTTCGAAAAAGCAGTCTTTCCTCTTTCCCGTGCCTCATGCCCCGTGCCCGTGCCCCGTGCCCTTGGCCCGTCAATTCGGCGGATACTTGAACGCCCGCTTCGGATACGCCGGCGGCTTCGGAACCGGACGCGGATCCTCGGCGATCTTCTTCTGCAGGTACGCAATGGCCGCGTCGAGCTGCGCGTCTTGGCCGTTGAACGTCGCGTGGGGCAGGTTGTCGACGATGATGTCGGGGATGACGCCCTCCTGCTCGATCAGCCACTTCCCTTCTGGTCCATACACGCCACTCATCGGCGCGCGGGCGACGCCGTTGTCCGAGAGCGTGTTGGTGCCGCTCAGCCAGATCTCGCCGCCCCACGTCCGGACACCGATCACCGGGCCGAGCCCGAGCCGGCGGAAACCCTCGGCGACGGCTTCGCCGTCGGACGCCGTCTCGTGATCGACCAGCATCACCATGTGGCCGCGGAACGCACCCTGCATGTTCCAGTACGGCTCGCCAACACGGTCCTGCCAGTACATCCACGGCTTCCGCATCAGCATTTCGAGCACCCAACTGTCGATGTTGCCGCCGCGGTTCTGCCGCATGTCGAGGATCAATCCCTGCCGGTCGACCACCGGCGTGAACTCGCGGTAGAACTGGTTGATGTCGTTTCCGCCCATGGCGCGCAGGTGCACATAGCCGATGTTACCGCCACTTTTCTTCTCGGTCGCCAGGCGCCGCGTGTACTCCCAGTCCGTGTAACGAAGCGTGTTCTCGTTGCCGATCGGGGTCACGACCACGTCACGCGAATTTTCTCCATCGGCGACCGTCAGCAGGACCTGCTTGCCGTTCTGGTTGCGGAGCAGCGCGCCGATGTCCTCGGCGTCCATCGTGCGGGTACCGTTGACGGCGGTGATGACGTCGCCCGCCTTCACGCCGATGTCCGGGTCGGCCAGGGGCGAGCGCTGCGCGGGATATTCCGGGTCGGACTGGTAGATGTAGTCGATGCGATAGCCGCCTCGCGCCGGGTCCCGGAATAGCCGGGCACCTAACGACGCGACGGCGATGTTGTCTTCGCCGCGACGATGATCGCCGCCGCCCACGCTGGTGTGCAGCGCCGACAGTTCGCCGACCGCCCACCCGATCAGGTCGCTCAGCTCGGCGCGCGTCGTTATGCGGGCGACCAGCGGCAGGTACTTGTCCAGCGTCGCCTTGTAGTCCACACCGTGCATGTTGGGGTCGTAGAACCAGTCCCGCTCCAGCCGCCAGGCGTCGACGAAGATCTGCCGGAAATCGTTCCGGGTGTCGATCGGGAACGTCCAGCCAGTGAGGTCCACGCGGCTCTCGTTGATGCTGGCGACCTTCACCGGCCGGGCATCGATCACGTGCAGGTTCGCTCCCTTGTGGATGAGGATCTTCTTTCCGTTGCCCGACATCTGCGCGTTCCGGATGTCGTCAACCATCACGATCGGTTCCTGCTTCTCGTTGGTCAGCTTGAGCGAAACGAGATCCGTCTTGGCGTTGGCGCCCGACGCCGCAGACGTGAGGAACAATGCGTCGGCGTTCACCGCCAGCCAGCCATAATTGCCGGAGGCCACCGGCACACGACGGATACGCAACGGCAGATTCTGCAGGTCGATGCGAACCTGTCGTACCGGAGTAGCTGAGCTGTCGGTGCGCTGTGGCGC
>CBIHMX010000758.1:0-1697 GCA_966211115.1 uncultured Gemmatimonadaceae bacterium
GTTGCGGTACACGCGCTCCTCGGCCCAGACGGCGCTCCAGCAGCCGTTCGTGCGGGTAGCCCGCGCCAAGGGGCTTCGCGAACGCGCGGTCGCGTGGAAGCATGTCCTGCGCACGGCACTGATCCCGGTCGTCACGGCGGTCGGCATCCAGCTTCCACGGCTCGTTGGCGGCGCGGCGATCACCGAAACGGTATTCGCCTGGCCCGGGCTCGGGCGGCTCGGCGTCCAGGCGGCGCTTGGACGCGACTATCCGCTGGTCATGGCCATCACGCTGTTCGTATCGGCGACGGTCGTGGCCGTGAACCTGCTCATCGACGTGCTGTATCTCTGGATCGACCCGCGCATCCGCCTCGAAGCATGATCGACCAACGCGATGCGAGGGCGAGTTCGGCCGATCCGCGCGTGGTGCGCGCGCTGCTCGTGGTGGCGCTGCTCGTTCTCGCCGCCCTGCTTGGCCCGGTCCTGTACGGAACCGACCCTAACGCGCTCGACCTCAGTCGTTCGGTGGAACCGCCCGGCCCCGACCACCCCCTCGGCACCGATGAATCGGGCCGGGATGTACTCGGCCGGCTGCTCGCCGGTGGGCGGGTCTCCCTCTCGGTGGGAGTTGCGGCGGTGGCCTGTTCCGGCCTGCTCGGATTGTCGTTAGGTGCGCTGGCCGGCCTCGGTGGCCGCCGGGTCGATTCTCTGGTCATGCGTCTCACCGACGCCATGATGGCCATCCCCGCGTTGTTCCTGATCATCACGACACTGGCGCTGTTCGGGACGACGGTGACGGGCATCGTGGTGGCCATCGGGGCGACGTCGTGGATGGGACTCGCCCGGCTCGTTCGCGCCGAGCTCCTGACGATCCGTGAGCAGAACTACGTCGAGGCGGCGAGGGCGCTCGGCGCCAAGCCGCTGAGGCTCCTGCTTCGACATGCCTTGCCCCACCTGTTGCCGAGTGTGCTCGTGAACATCACGTTCGGCGTGGGAACGGCCATCCTGATGGAATCGGCGCTCTCGTTCATCGGGCTCGGCGTGCAGCCGCCGGCGGCGAGCTGGGGAAACATGCTGAGCAACGCGCTGACGTACCTGCACGCGTCGCCCTGGCTCGCGATCTATCCGGGCCTGCTTATTCTCATCACCGTGGTTTCCGTGAATGTTCTCGGTGACGCCCTTCGCGACGCCGCCGATCCCGACGCAGGGGTTTGAACAACTGGATCACTTTTCAACGCCATATGGAGTTGAATATGAAGTATCGAAGCCTGCCGCTCGCATTCCTGATTTCGCTTCCGACACTCGTTCAATCGCAGCGCTTTCAAGCTGAAGAAGCTTCGATCGCGAGCATCCATGCCGCGATGGACGCGAACCAGCTCACCTGCCGCGCACTGGTGAGCGAGTATCTCGCCCGCATCAATGCCTACGACAAGACCGGCCCGGCCATCAATGCGCTGATCGTCGTCAACCCGAATGCGCTGGCGGTTGCCGATTCGCTCGATCGACGATTCCGCGCCAGCGGCCGTGTGGGTCCGCTCCACTGCATTCCGATGGTCGTGAAGGACAACATGCAGACGACGGACTTGCCCACGACGGCAGGGTCGCTGGCTTTTGCCGGCTGGATCCCGAAGAAGGACGCCTTCCAGGTTCGGCGCATCCGCGAAGCCGGCGCGATCGTCATCGCCAAGTCGAACATGGCCGAGTTCGCGTTTTCTCCC
>CBIHMX010000759.1:0-1689 GCA_966211115.1 uncultured Gemmatimonadaceae bacterium
GCCGGAACTGACCCGGACGCATCGGCTCCTTGGCTCCCGCCGCGGTGGTTCGATCGAACAGCAGGTCAAGTTTCTTGGTCCGCTGCTGCAAGCACGCACGCGGCTCGAGGAGGTTCTCGACCTCGACACGCGCGTCGCCGCGCTCGACGCCAAGGCCATGCGCGAACGGATGAACGCCGCGATCCAGGCGATTGCCCGGGATGTCTACCCATCGAGCGACCCTGACCGAAGGGCCATGGAGGCCGAGCTCGAAGAGGCGATGGCGGCGCTGTTCGCCGGTCTGGATGCCATGCAGTCCGCGGCGCAGGTTTTCCGGAATGCACCCGAGGCCATTCGATTCAGCGCCTGGCGGGACTGGGTCTCGACCGTGACCAGGGTCTTCATGCTGGCCGACAACGGTTGGGCACGCGCGGCGCGGCTCTTTCCAGCCCAGCGGCCATGATCATCGGCATTGGCGTCGACCTGGTGGAGATCTCCCGGGTCCGGACCATGATCGCGTCACAGGGTGAACGGGCCCTGCTCAGGTTGTTCACCGAGAACGAACGCGAGTATTGCAGTGACATGGCGAATCCGGCACGGCATTTCGCCGTCCGCGTGGCCGCGAAGGAGGCTGCCTTCAAGGCGTTGAGCGGGACGCAGGAAGCGCGCGCCATCGGATGGCGTGAGATGGAGGTCGAGCTGGACGAAATCGGTCGGCCCAGCCTGCGGCTGCACGGCCGCGCTTCGGCCAGGGCCAAGGAACTCGGCGTCGCGAAGTCGTGGATCTCACTCTCCCACGGCGACGACCTGGCGACGGCTTTTGTGGTGCTCGAGTCCGCCCCATAGCCTCGGTTCCGACCGGCCGATAAATTCACTCGGGAATCGTCCGCCGCAGTTTCCGACCACCGCGACAAATCGTGCAAGTTCAATGAAGGCAGTGAGTAAGGCGCTGCTCGGCCTTGTTCTGGGCGCCACCATTTCGATGCCGGCCACCGCGCAGGAGCGACCCGCGAAGCGTGTCGCCGACATTGTCGGGGTCGCGCTGGCCGAGTACGAGAAGGGTGTCGACTCGTCGGGCAAGCTCGTGCTGCAGCTCGAGTTCGACGAGGCGGTGACGTTCCTGGGCACGGCGCGGGGTGCGGCCGAGCGGTTGAGCGGAACCGGTGCCGACTCCGCTCGCCTGGCGCTCGATTCGCTGGCGGCGGGTGTCAACCGGCGGGTGCCGCCGAGGTTGCTGGATCCGTGGCGTGACATGTTGCTCGCAGCGTTAGGCGCGGACGCGGCACTCGACCTGCCGACAAAGCCGGTGGACCTGGTGGCCGGGCAGCAGTTGTACGCCAGGCATTGCTCGTCCTGTCATGGCCCGACCGGGATGGGTGACGGGCCGGCCGGAAAGGGGATGGAGCCGCCGCCTCCTGCGTTAGGCAGCGCCGAGGTGATGGCGGACGTGCCGCCGGCGCTGATGTACCGGATCGTGTCGGTGGGGATTGCCGGCACGCCGATGACCGGCTGGTCGGAAAACCTCACCGCCGACGAGCGCTGGAGCATTGTCTCATACGTGAACGGCCTGCGTGCGCCGCCGGCGGGAGGCATGGCGGTCGGGGAAGGGGTCTGGCTGCAGCGATGCGCGTCGTGTCACGGGGTCGGGGGCGCATCGAACGGGCCGATGAGCGTGAGCCTGTCGAAGCTGCCGCGGGAGCTGTCATCGTT
>CBIHMX010000760.1:0-1684 GCA_966211115.1 uncultured Gemmatimonadaceae bacterium
GCTGGGATCGGTGCTCACCGTGCGCGGCACGGTCGGTGGCGCAGCCCGGACGTTCACCAAGTCGTTCCGCTGGCTGGACGAGGTCGATCCCGCCCCGGCGGCGCCCCGTGCCACCGGCGACGCGATGAGCCTCTCGTTAGGGTGGCTGGTGATGATGTTGTTGATCGGAATTGGCGTGCTCGTATTCGCCGGTGCATACCTCGACGGTGTCACCGACGTGCTGGAACAGAGTTTCGGGCGGTCGTTCCTGGTGGGCATTGCGGGGGAACTCGGTGTGATTCCGCTGCTCATCCTCGTTTGCGCCGCGCTCGCCGTGACCGTCGTTGGCGTGCTGCTGATTCCGTTCGCGATCGTCGCGTACGTGCTGGCCGTGGCCGGTTTCCTCACCCTCGGCTTTCTCTCCGTGGCGCGCCTCGCCGGCGGAGGCCTGAGTGGCGGTCGGGGCGAAGCCAGAGGGCGCGCGCTACGTGCCCTCGTCCTGGGCATCGTCATTTTCATGGGCACCTGGGTGCTGGCCGCGGCGTTCCAGTGGTCGCCCGTGATCGGCGGCATCGTGCGCCTGATCGCGCTCGCCGTCACGTGGGTCGCCGCCACAGCCGGCTTCGGTGCCGCGATCCTCTCCCGCGGTGGCACCCATCGCGACGCGGCCAAGAAGGCGCCAGTCGAGGACTCGTCAGGCTGGCAGACGCCCACGCCGATCACGGGCGTGGCGGCGGCAAGGAAACCGGTCAGAACCTGAGTCCAAAGCCGAAAGTCCAAAGTCCAGCGGTTTGCCTGGACGTTGGACTTTGGACTTTGGACGCCGGACTTCCAGTTAAGGCAGTGCGAGCGCGGTAAACCCGCCGTCGATCGAGAGCACGACGTACTGCTTCCCGCCATGCATGTACGTCATGATGCCGTACTCACCACGGGCCGGCGTCTCGACTTGTCCCACCCGGCGACCCGTCTTCTTGTCGATCGCGAACAGCTGTGGCTTGTCGTCGCTCGACATGCCGGTCGCCATCAGCAAGGTCGACGTCGCGAGCATCGCCGCATGACCCGAGCGTCCCGGATCCGGCACGTTCAGTCCGCGCAGCGACGGATGATTCCGCGTCGCCGCCGGTGCTTCCCCGTTAGGTATCGTCCACAGGTGTTCGCCGGTGTTGAGGTCGATCGCGACGATGCGGCCGTACGGACCCTTCCAGATCGAAAGCCCATCGATCGTCTGCGGCGAGCCGCCGCCCCGCCCCGGCGTCCAGTCGACGATCGTCTTTCCGGTCGGGCTATCGAAAGTCGTGTCGCGCTCCGAACCCGGAATCAGCAGCCGGCTCCCGCAACCGCTCGTCGACGTGATGAAGATGACGCCCGCGACGGGATCTGCCGCCGGCGGGCCAGTGATGTTGACGCCACCGATGTCACCTGGACAATACATGAACTTGTTCTTTCCTTCGGCGTTGCCGCGATGCACCGGCGGATTGAACAACGGCGAAAACAGGTCATTCGCCTGCGCGTGCGCGAGTGCGCGCTGCTTCAACTCCGGCGTGTAATCGATCAGGTGACTCTCGTTCCTGCCCTGCAGGTCATACGGCGCCGGCTTCGTCGGGAAGGGTTGCGTCGGCGAAAGCTGCTCACCAGGCACTTTCGACTGCGGTACCGGTCGTTCAACGATCGGCCAGATCGGTTCGCCCGTTTCGCGGTTGAAAGA
>CBIHMX010000761.1:0-1675 GCA_966211115.1 uncultured Gemmatimonadaceae bacterium
TGAAACGGTAAATACTGTCCAGCATTTCGAGCTTGTCACGGACGCTCGCCTTCCATGCGCTGAGTCCAAGCCTCGCCGCCACGAGTGCGAACAAACGGGCCGCGTGGGCGTCGCCGATGAACTTCAGCGCGTTCTCGGTGCGCTCGGTCAGCTCGCTGACCTCGATAAAGAGCGAGTGGAGCTGGCGGGCGGTGCGCTCGTAGCGGCGTCCGATTACGATCCGGTACGGCCGCGCCGCTTGCAGCTCGGCGTAGATTTGAGTCAGATCCGCATCCAGGCGCTGATCGTAGTACCGGAATTCGAGGAGCTGCGAATTCGCGAATTCGAGAATGTCGAGGGTTGACTCCGCACCGGCGTTTCCGCCGTAGAGAAACGCGGCACTCCAGGCAGGCACGAGCAGATCGCCCTCCAGATAGGACATCCGGTGGCGCAGGATCTCCTCGCGCTCCTGCGTGCTGAGGGGCTCGCGCTCGCCCACGACCATCTGCGCGACTTCCGCGCCGCGCACTCGCAAAAGCTCCTCGCCGCTCATGCACGTATCGTTCACTGCTACGACAAGGTAGTCTTCAGATAGCGTCCCCGTCTGAGGCCGAGTGAGCGCCCGTCCGATCCGACGAACGAATTCTGTGCAGGCCCGTTCGGCCGCACGTCCCAACGCATCATCGCTCATCAGATCGGCGACGAGGCGCACGAGATCAGCCCAATCGCCGCTGAACTCGCGCCGAAGCGCGACCGAGACGACCCCGTAGTCGAACACCTTGAAACGGGCTCGAAAGCCTTCGGCGTCCGGGATGCCGATCGCGTCGCCGTCTATGACGATCGGCGCCTGCTGGTATTGAAGATAGGCGGGAGCCGTCGAGCGCGGCACGAGCGGCGTGGCCCTCGTGGTGCCGCCGAGCAGATCGTTGAGCGCAGGCAGGTTGACGGCCTCCGCCACATCAACCGCGTAGAAGAACAGGAGGTAGCCGGTGGGTGTTGCGGCGGACATGGCCGTTGACCAATCATGCTGCGTCGGACGGCCCCAGTCGCGCGCCCTCGCCGGCTGCTGTTATGCCAGTCTCCCCGGAAGGGGGGCGAAGCGCCCTACGAAGTGACGGAAGGTGATGGCGGTAACCGGTGCCGTCACCGTAGTCGAAAAAGAGGTGATACCGCGAATGCGGGGAAGGGATTGTGCACGAATGCTTTATTGGGCACCAATACTGCTCTGTCCTGGCGGCTATTTCCTGGATGTACGCAATCAGACCGTTGGCATAGCTGCAGTACTCGCAGTTGATTTTCTCGATCGCATTCAGATACCCGAGCCGATGGCGGTCCATCGAAAAATACGATCGGCGCGGAACGGCGGCGATACCGTAAATCGGAAAGCACACCCACTGATAAATCGTGACCCAGGCATCCAGCAGGAGCAGCGGCACGATCAGCGAATAGATGACAGGAGCGGTCAGCAGGTTGAGAAGCGAGGACTCAGCAACGAATGCTCGAAGGCTCCGTTTATGGCGCCTGTGCGCGCGGCTGACCTCTTCATCGAATCTGACGCGGCCCTGATACAGACGGTACCGCCACCGCTGCTGCTGCGCCTCCACATCTCTCTTGAGATCGTCCTCGGCTTCTTTGAGGCGCGCCACGGTCCGCTCGAGCGTGCTGGGTGACGTCGACATACCGGCTGATTGAGCAA
>CBIHMX010000762.1:0-1666 GCA_966211115.1 uncultured Gemmatimonadaceae bacterium
TCGCCGATCATGCCGGCATAACGATTCGCGAGGTGTCCACGCGCCGCGAAGGTCCGGATCCGCGCGAGGCGCTCTGGGAAGTCAACGCTGCCGCCGAAGACTGGTTCCGTCGCGTGCGCCGCGACGAGCCAGGGGGCGCCGCCGCTCGCGACTATCTCGCAGAGCGCAAGGTCGACGCCGAGGTCGCGGAACGCTTCGGTCTCGGTTTCGCGCCGCGCGATGCCGGCCTGCGCACGCACCTGGCCACGCTCGGATTCGACGACGCCAGGCAGCTCGAGGCCGGGCTGCTCGTGAAGCGTGACGAGAACGACAGGCTGCACTCGCGTTTTCGCGGCCGGCTGATGTTCCCCATCTACGACGTCACGGGCCGGGTCGCCGGGTTTGGGGGCCGGGTCATCGGCGACGGTGAGCCGAAGTATCTCAATTCGCCCGAGACGATCGCGTTCACGAAGGGGAAAATGCTGTATGGCCTCAACTGGGCACGGAACGCGATCCGCCGGGCCGATCGTGTGCTGCTGGTCGAGGGGTATTTCGATCTCGTACGCCTGGTTGTCTCGGGTATCGAGGAAGTCATCGCGCCGCTCGGGACCGCGCTCACGCCCGATCAGGCGGCCCTGATCGCGCGTCATTCGAAGAACGCGTTCCTCGTGTACGACAGTGACCGGGCCGGTTTGAAGGCGACATTCCGTGCCGCGGACGAACTCCTCAAGCATGGCGCCGCGGTCCGGGTCGTGACGCTTCCGCCCGGCGAGGATCCGGATACCTTCACGCGGAAAGCGGGGCGGGAAGGGGTCGAGAAGTTTCTCTCGACCGCCGTGGACGTCATCGAGCGCAAGATTCAACTGCTCGAGCGGGGCGGATGGTTCGCCGACCTGCACAAGCGACGGCGAGCCATCGATCATCTCCTGCCAACGATTCGTGCAACGAGCGACCCCGTGACGCGAGACCTGTACCTCGGCCGGGTCAGTGAGGCGACCGGCGTGGACCGCCAGGTCCTCATTCTCGAAGCCGAAGCGTCCGACCGGCCGAGGCGTCAGGCAGTGCCGGTGCCTCGGCCGCAGGCTCGACGCTCGAGTCAACGCGCGGTGGAAATGCCTACCCCGTCGCGAGTTAAAAAAGGAGACTCAGGCACTACGGCAGAGCGTGAACTGGTCCGCGTGATGCTGACGTCCCGGGCGCTGGTCGAACGAATTGTCGAACGAATTGGTCCGGGGGAGTTTCGCGACGAGCGTTACCGGGAGATCTTCGAAAGGCTGGCGGCGGTGAGTCCGGACGCCGTGATCGGCGATGTGGCGGCGGGAATGAGTGCCGCATCGCAATCCGTGCTCGAGACATTGCTGGAGGAGCAAGGGGCGGTGATCGATGTGGAACGCACAGTGAACGACTGCCTGGCCCGTCTCGAACTGAGGACGCGCAAGGAAGTCAACGCGCGGCTCCAGCGCGACCTGATGGTGGCGACACCAGCCGAAGCGGATCGGCTGATTGCGGAAAGGCAGGCGAACGCGGAAGAGATCCGCCGCCTCAGCGAAAGCATTACCCCGGTGTGAGTGGCATGAACGTCAACTTTGCGGAGGTTAGGTGAACACGTTGCTGGATGCCCTCCTGGCGCTGCAGGCGGAGGATGATTTCGTCTATCGGCTGCAAGGCGCGCTGGTCGCCCTGAACC
>CBIHMX010000763.1:0-1654 GCA_966211115.1 uncultured Gemmatimonadaceae bacterium
CCGTCGAGAGAGCCCTGATCCGGTGACCCCGACAATCCAGTCGCGCACCGTCACTCAGCCTTATCGCTGACGTACCGCCAACGCCAAAGTCAAATGCCAGGCAATGATTGCCCGCACCCAGGTCCGCCGGAATCGATGTGACGCGCTGGCACTCCTGTGCCGCAGCGAATGACGAGAGCGAAAGCAGCAGGAGCAGCGCATGGCGGCCCCGGCCCATCACGGCTCCTCGCCGTAGTTGCCAGCAGCCACGCAAGATTCGGAAAGGCCGTAGGTAAACCCGAGCATGACGTTCTCCACGACCGTGTTGCCCTGGCCGCTACAGAACACGCCAAAACTGTGGATGCCGGCAGCATTCGCGAGCGAATTACCGCGAATGACTGCGTTGTCGGATCCCGCAATGGTCAGCGTCATCGCGATCGCCGAGCCATCGCTGATGACATTCCTAATAATGTTGCCGGAAATCAGCGATGCGTCCGAGTCGACTGCATACAATCCATACGCGGTACGGCCGGTCCCGTCGCTTGCCGCGACACCCGAAATGATGTTATCGCGCACGACACCACTGCCTTGCAACAATATTCCGAACGTTCCCCAGTTGGGGACGGTCGTGCCTCCCACGTCCATGACGCGGTTACCTTCGACCACGACGTTCTCTCCCTGGACGATCATTCCGTTCGCGAACGGCGCGACGATCGTATTTCCTTCCAGTGCAAGTCCATCGCCAAACGCACGAATGCCCTCAGCAAAACCTTTCACCAAACATCTTTTCAGGGATACGTTGGATGCCCCTGCAATGGTTACGCCAGCGCTCGTGGTGCCAGAGGACTGCCCGAGCCCATTGAGGGCAAATCCACCGCAGTCAAGCACGACGTTGCTCGCCTCGACCCGGACCCCGGCCCCTGCGGAGACAAGGTCGGAAGCGAGGCAATAGGAGCCGGCCGTGGTGATCACCGCGGGCACCTGGTCGATCACGATGCACTCGGTCGCGACGACCGGACCGGATGAGAGAAACAATGCCAGAGCGGCGAGCGGCGGACAGGGGTGCTTCATCTCGATCCTTGGTTGACTTCGGTGTATCCACCCGATACGTCAAGCCTGTTCCGATCAGGCCATCCACGCCCGTGCATTGCGGAACATCCGCAGCCACGGGCCGTCCTCCGGCCAGTCCGCGGGCGCCCAGCTGAAGTTCGCCGTGCGCAGCGTGCGCTCCGGGTGCGGCATCAGGATCGTCGCCCGGCCGTCGTCGCTGCACAGCCCGGCGACGGTGTTGGTGGAGCCGTTCGGGTCGTCCGGATAGGCCAGCGCCGGCGTGCCGTCGCCGGCCACGTAGCGCAGCGGCACGCAGGCGGCATCGCGGTCGGCCTCGCTGTCGAAGGCCGCGCGGCCCTCGCCGTGCGCCACCGCCACCGGGATGCGCGAGCCTTCCATGCCGGCGAAGAACAGCGACGGCGATTCCAGCACTTCCAGCAGGCCCACGCGCGCCTCGAACTGTTCGCTGCGGTTGCGCAGGAAGCGCGGCCAGTGCGCGGCACCAGGGATGATGTCGCGCAGCTGCGCCATCATCTGGCAGCCGTTGCACACGCCCAGCGAGAACACGTCGCCGCGCGCGAAGAACGCCTCGAACATGTCGCGCAGCGCCGGCCGCTCCAGGATC
>CBIHMX010000764.1:0-1652 GCA_966211115.1 uncultured Gemmatimonadaceae bacterium
GTGCTGGTTATCGAGCTGGTGGCACTGGCCGCCGGATGGCTTCCCGCACGCCGAGCTGCGAGCGTCAGCCCGACCGAATCACTCCGCGCGGAATGATCGGCGCCGTCAATCGCGGCGAAACACGTCCGCGGGGTCCATGCTCCCGGCACGGAACGACGGCACTGCAGCAGACAGCGTTCCCACCGCGGCGAGAAGCACCGCGATGGCAACAAACGTTGCTGGAGAAGGTGGTTGCAGCGCTGGAAACCACGCGCCAATGCTCGCCGCGAAAAGCCAGGTAACGACCAGAGCGGCGACCGCTCCGAGCACGACCCAGGCCAGGGTGTCGCGGACGAAATGACGCATGATGGTCAGGCGGCGAGCGCCCATCGCGAGGCGGATGGCAATTTCGCGCGCGCCCGCCTGAATCAGGTAGGCAGTCACGCTGTAGATGCCAACACACGCAACCATCAATGCGAGCGCAGCGAGGGCCGCCAGCACCAGGGTTTGAAAACGCTCCTCGCCCAGTGACTCGAAGAGCAAGCGCGACGCCGGTGCAATGCGATCGAAGGGCTGGCCGGGATCAACCGCTGCGACCGCGTCGCGCAGGACACGTTCGGCAGAGCCAACCGGCAAGCGTGAGGCAATGACGAATGTCGCGAATGGCGATGAATTCTGCGCGTATGGCACGTACATGATCGCGCCGAGGTCTTCTCCCCGGCCTCCGTCACGGACGTCCGGGACCACGCCCACGATGGTCCAGACGTTCGCGCTGCGACGGATGCGAACACCTAACGGTTCCTGGCTGCCCAGATACTGCCGCACGAAGGCGTGATTGACGAGGGCCACCAGCGGTGCGGAGTCGCGATCGGCCGGCGTGAAATACCGTCCAGCGACCAGGCCGATCCGCATGGTCTGGAAATAATCGCCACCCGCTCGCCGAAGTTCAGCGGTCAACTGCGCCGGGTTTTCGGCTCCATCGATGGCAACGACGGTTTGCACGTTGTTGTCGCGCAGGAACTGGCTCGTTGTCAGGCCGGCTCGTTCGACACCAGGGGTAGCCCGCAACTTTTCGAGGACCTGGTCGGCAAACTGCACACGTTCCGCCAGCCGGGGATATCTGTTCGCGGGGAGCCGCAGTGTGCCCACGGTCAGGCGGGCCGGGTCGTAACCAATCTCGGAGCGGGCCGCGTCGCGCAACGCCGAGAGCGCGCCGAGGGAACCAACCAGCAGAATCGCGGCGGCCGCCACCTGCAATGTCATCAGGGACCGCCGGAGGTATTTGTCGCTGACGCCGGCGGTATTGCCACGGACGGCGCTCGTCAGGCTGCCGCGAGACAAAAAGCGCGCCGCATACATGGCCGGTACGGTGCCGGCGATCGTGCCCAGCACCAGCGACAACGACGCTGCCAGGGTCACGACTCGCCAGTCGATGGAGACCAGCGATATCAGTGGGTTGTCCGATGTCAGGAGCCGGATTGCCAGGGGAACGGTACTCGCGGCCAGGAGCAGACCGAGGATGGTTCCAGCACACGCCAGCACCAGCGATTCGAGGGCGATCGTTCGATTGATCGCTGAGGGGCGGGACCCGAGGGCGAGTCGAGTAGCAAATTCCACGCGTCGCCGGGCGACGCGCGCGACCGCGAGATTGGCCATGTTGGCGCAGGTCAGCA
>CBIHMX010000765.1:0-1645 GCA_966211115.1 uncultured Gemmatimonadaceae bacterium
GAGGAAACATGCCCATGAACACTGCGGTTTTCCCGTTCTGCCGGACCTCGGTGTCGTAATCTTCGGCGCCAAGCACGACATCCGCGATATCCTCCAAACGAACCACCGTGTCATTTTGATGCCGGATCACGAGTCGCTTGAACTCTTCCGCTGAGTGCAAGTCGGTGTTAGCCGTCAGGTTGACCTGCACAAGCGCACCCTTCGTCGAACCGACAGCCGCCAGATAATTGTTGGCGGCAAGGGCCTGGCGAACTTGCGCAGGGCTGACATTCAGCGCCGCCATCCGGTCAGGCTTGAGCCAGATACGCATCGCAAATGTACGTGCTCCGAAAATCTCAGCGCGCTGCATGCCTTGAATGGCCGCCAGTCGTGGCTGCACTACGCGCACCAGATAATCCGTTATCTCGCTTTGCGATAGGATGTCAGAAGTGAATCCCAAGTAGGCGGACGCGTTTTGCGAGTCAGCTGACTCCACGCTGATGGCGGGGATTTCAGCCTCAGGAGGCAGTTCGTTGCGCACCTGATTCACCTTCGACGTAATGTCCGCGAGGGCTTTTGTCGTATCGTAGTTGAGCTTCAGTCGCGCACTGATCGTCGAGAAACCCTGAAGGCTTTTCGATTCGATGTAGTCAATGCCATCGGCCGAGGCGATCGCGCGCTCCAGGGGTGTGGTAACGAAACCACGGACGAGCTCCGCATTTGCGCCGACATAAACAGTGCTCACCGTCACCGCCGAGTTTTCACTACGTGGGTACTGGCGCACGGACAACGATCTCCACGCTTGAATACCGGCGATCACGATCACGAAATTGATCACCAATGCGATGACCGGCTTGCGAATGAAGAGGTCAGTAAAGGAGGATTTCATACAAGAATTGGTTCAATGAACACAGAGGTCCCATGCCGGCCGGTCGACCCATCGACCGGCCGGGAACGTGGCTTCAGGCATTGTCTGGTTTCGGATCGAGCTGGGCGTTGGGCGCCAGTTTGTTGTCGATAACCACGGGCATGCCCGCGCGGAGCTTGAATACGCCGGAAGTGACCACCGTTTCTCCGGCCTTCAATCCGTCCACAACGTCGACAAAGTCGCCTCGCGTGTCGCCCAAACGTACGAACTGCTGTCTTAGCACACGGTCAATTTTCCCGGTCTCCTCATTCTTCTTCTCGTCCACGACGAACACCGAGTTCCCGTAAGGCGCGAACAGAATCGCTGTTGCCGGAACAGCAATGGCGTCCGTATGAGTCGGTAAAACGATATCCACATTGGCGAACATGCCTGGACGGAGCGATTCATCCCCGTTATCGATGGTGGCCTGAACTCGAATATTACGGGTTGCCATGTCGATCTCAGGGCTGATCGCGTTGATTTTGCCTTCAAACGTGCGTCCGGGAGCGGCATCAGTTGTAACTCGCACCGCCGTGGCTTGGGCGAGTTGAGGCAGACGCTGTTGTGGCAGTGAGAAATTCACATAAATCGGATCGAGCGTTTGCAGCGTCGTGATGGGATCGCCCTCGCGAAGAACCTGGCCGAGATTCACCAGGCGAATTCCACTTCTCCCGGGAAAGGGCGCACGAATCGTCTTTTTCGCGATGATCGACTGGTAGTTCTCTACTTGCGCGGAAGCTTGTTTCGCCTGCGCCTCAG
>CBIHMX010000766.1:0-1640 GCA_966211115.1 uncultured Gemmatimonadaceae bacterium
CCGTAGAACCCGCGATAGACGTTCGTCTGGAGATCACCGGTATGGATGTCGATGCGCGTGACCGGCGTCGTGTTGAGGACCTGCCAGCTGCGGAGGTGGACGCGCACTTCGTCCGGGGCCGGCTCGATGGTCGCGTCCTCGAGCTGGAACATGTCGATCAGCGACAGGTCGTGCTGGCCCTTGAGCCGCGAGTTGAGTGGATCCATCTCGACACCGTCGAGAAAGATCCGCACGCGCCCGAACCGCCCGTTGACCGCCGCCATTTCCGGCGCCGCGATCCAGCCCGACCGAAAGGACGTCACCCCGGGGACCCGATCGACCAGTTCACCCAGAGTGAGTGCGCCGGTGGACGAGAGCTGATCGCGGCTCCAGGCGTACGGCTCGCCGATGGACAGCGTGGGCGGTACTTCGGCGCGGCCTAACGGCGCCTTGATCGTGTCGGCGGCGCGAGCGAGGAGCTCGCGCGCGAGCCGCAGGCGTTCCGTTTCGGCTCGCGCGATGGAATCGCGACGGGCAGCGGCAGCGGCCGTGTCCTGTACCACCGTCGTGTCGGGTCGCGTCGGATCCTGAGCGTTCGACTGGCGTGCCGGCGCGGCGGCGAGAAGTGCCGCCGCCACCGCCATGGAACACCGCGACCCGATACGACTCAGCGCGACCTCCCCCGAACGAACTGGACGAACGTACCCATCGGCACGCCGGTTGGTCCGCGCGGGATCATGACGAGATCTGTTTCGGAATAGGCCGTTCCCGCGACGTCGAGGTGCACCCAGGGGAAGTCGGCGAACTCCCTGAGGAACCACGCCGCCGTGATCGTGCCGGCAGCACGGCCACCCGTGTTTTTCAGGTCCGCGACGTCCGACTTGATGAGGTCCCGGTATTCGTCCCACAACGGCAGTTGCCAGGCGGGCTCACCGGCCGCGGACGAGGCGGCGATCACCTCGCGCACGAGCCGGTCATCGTTGCCTAACGCACCGGTGGCCGTGTTCCCCAGCGCGATGACGCAGGCGCCCGTGAGGGTCGCGGCGTCGATCACCGCCGACGGGTCGTAGCGCTTCACCCAAGCCAGGACGTCGGCCAGCACCAGCCGCCCCTCGGCGTCCGTATTGATGATCTCGATGCTTTTGCCCGTCGACGCCTTGACCACGTCACCCGGCTTCACGGCAACGCCGTCGGGCATGTTGGTCGTGGCCCCGAACACGCCCACCACGTTCGTGCGCAGTTTCAGCCGCGCGATGGCTTCCATCGCGCCTAACACGGCCGCCGCGCCGCACATGTCGAACTTCATGAACTCCATGCGCTCGGCCGGCTTGATGGAAATGCCGCCGGTGTCGAAGCAGAGTCCCTTCCCCACCAGCACGATGGGCTTCGAGTTCTTGGGTCCGTGCAGGTACTCGATCGAAACGAGCTTGGGATCCTGCGGCGTTCCCTGGGCGACCGCGAGGAACGACCCCATCCCGAGCTTCTCCATTTCCTTCCGGCCAAGCACTGTCACCGGCATCTTGTGCCGCTTCGCGATGTCGCGCGCCGTATCGGCCAGGAAATCCGGCGTGCACAGATTCCCCGGCATCATCGCCAGCCGGCGCGTGACTTCGTATCCGCTGCCGATCGCGGTCGCCGCCGCGATGGCGTTACGCAGGCTG
>CBIHMX010000767.1:0-1627 GCA_966211115.1 uncultured Gemmatimonadaceae bacterium
CTCATAGCCCGGGACCGCCCGTCCAATCGCGCCATGTCGGACGTCCTTCCCGGCGGCAGCAATGAAGATGTGGATCATTTCCGTCGCACCGATCCCATCGAGCATTTCGATACCGGTTGCCTCACGCCACATCGTGCGGGTCGCGTCAGGCAGCGCTTCGCCGGCGGACACGCTGGCGCGAAGGGAAGAGGTGTCGAACTGGCCTGGTCGCTGCGCGATCAGCAGCGCCATCTGCCGGTAAAACGTCGGGGCGGTGAAGCTGATGGTCGCTCGCGTCTCGGCGATGACGTGCAGGAGTGCCTCCGGCGTGACCTTTTCCACGAGCACGGTGCTGCCGCCGACGGACATCGGGAAACAGAGCTGGCCACCGAGTCCGAACGTGAATCCCAGCGGCGGCGTTCCAAGGCAGCGATCCTGTGCGTTGATGCCGAGGACCTGTTGCGCAAAGCCGCGGCACATTGCGGTCACGTCGCGGTGAAAGTGCAGGCACCCCTTTGGGATGCCGGTCGTGCCTGACGTGAACGCGATGAGCGCGACGTCGTCGCTCGCGGTTTCGCAGGCCGCAAACGTGGCCGGGTGCCTGGTGATGGCGTGCTCGAGATCGGCAGAGTCGCCGCCCCAGAGGCGCGTCGCGTCGTTGATCCGCTGGCCATGACCGGCGGTCCAGAGTTCGTCATGCAGCCGGGCGTCGCATAACGCGGCGTCGCAGGAGGCACGGTCGATGATGACGCGCAGCTCCGTCGACCGCAGCATCGGCATGGTCGTGACCGCCACCATGCCGGCCTTGAGCGTCGCCAGCCAGGCGGCGGCGAGCCACTGGCCGTTGAAGCCGCGCAGGAGGACCCGGTTCCCCGGCACGAGTGCCAGGTCAGTGACAAGGACATGAGCGAGCGCGTTGACCTGTGCCGCAAGCTCGGCGTATGTCGTCTCGCGCCATCCTCCTGAACCGTCAGGCGTCACAAGGGCCACGCGGTCGCCGTGCCCGGCATCGATCGTCCGGTCCAGCAACTCCACGGCGGCGTTCATTCGCGCGGGCACGGCGTACACGCCGGACAGGTTCATCACCGGCCACTGGTCCATCGGCGGGAGGTTCGCCCTCGTGAACCCATCCACGTGCCCGGTCGGGTGCAGGGACGTCGTCATGCGGTGACCTGCCCGGCGTTCGCCGTGTGCTGATCGCGGACCGATTTCAGCAACTCGCGCCCAACGAGGATGCGCTGTACTTCCGACGCCCCTTCGTAGATGCGCAACGCCCGGATGTCGCGATACAATCGTTCCACGATCTCACCGACGCGGACGCCGCGCGCCCCGTGCAGTTGCAGCGCGCTGTCGATCACCTGCTGCGCCAGCTCGGTGGCTCCCAGCTTGGCTACGGCGGCGATGCCCGTCGCGCGCCCGGGCCGGGTGTCGCGATGCCACGCAGCGCGATACGTCAGCAGCGCCGCGGCATCGAGCTGCGTGGCCATATCCCCCAGGATCCCCTGCGCCAGCGGCTGGTCGCCTAACGTTGACCCGAACATCACGCGCTCCGCGGCATGCTCGAGCGCCTCGGCCAGGGCACGCCGCGCGAAGCCGGTGGCGCAGGGGATCCTGGACAGCTACCTGGCGCGCGACTTCAACCAGCTGC
>CBIHMX010000768.1:0-1626 GCA_966211115.1 uncultured Gemmatimonadaceae bacterium
GATCCGAACTTCCGCGATCTGTCGCGCGGGCAGCTCGCGATCTTCGCCAACGCGGTGTTCTTCGGCGCGTCGTACTGACGGTTTCGTCGTCGGCGACAGCAAAGGTGAAACAATACTCGTTCGACGCGATCCTCTTCGACCTGGATGGCGTGCTGGTCGATTCGCACACCGTCGTCGAACGAACATGGCAGCGGTGGTCTGTGAGCCGATCGCTACACGTTCCAGACATCGTCCGCAGGGCTCACGGTCGCCGAAGCTTCGATACGGTGCGCGAGATCGCACCGCACCTGGATACTGATGCCGAAGTTCAGTGGCTCGCCGAGGCCGAACTCGCGGATCTCGATGGGATCGTTTCCCTGCCGGGCGCTGCCGTTGCGTTAGGCACCCTGGCTGAAGGACAACGGGCGATTGTGACGTCCGGGGGCGGAGCGCTGGCGCGACTTCGGCTACGGCATGTGGCGCTACCGGTTCCGGACGTGCTCGTGGCGGCCGAAGACGTACGGGAAGGGAAGCCGTCGCCCGAAGGGTATCTCATCGCGGCGCGCCGGCTCGGTGTGGATCCGTCGCGTTGTGCCGTCTTCGAGGATACGCCTGCCGGCATTGCGGCGGGCCACGCGGCGGGCGCGATGGTATTCGGGCTGTCGACGACGTTCCCGGCGGATGCCCTTGAGGCCGCTGACACCATCGTGGACTCGTTGGCGTCGATTGCAATCAATTCGAACCAGGAAAGCCTGATTCTTCGACTTTGAGAGGGCGCCTTCCAGTGCCGAACTCCGGAAGCGCACGCCGGCTCCATCCGCCGTTTTCAGCGCGATCCGCGTCAATTGGTGCTTCCCCGATGCACACGAACACCGGAACGCGGATCTCGCGAAAACGTGACGGATGTGGACGTCAACGATCGGGACTTCCATCCGGCGTTGAAATGTCGGGATTCCACCCACACGTTCCCCGAAGACCGATAAAGTTGATTCCATCGCGGCGGGCCGAGCTCCCGTTGTGACCGGCGCGGAATCGCGTAGCTTCTACGCACCCAGCGGTCTCCCCCATAAAGAACGAGGAACGACACACATGCGTACCGCCGCGCTGTTCGCGCTCATCGCCGTCATCGCCTGCGCACCCAAGGAAGAGGAAACGCCTCCGCCGCCACCGGCGGCTGCTCCAACCGTCGCAGACTTCGCGGGCACGTGGAACGTTGCTTCGATTCTTGAAGGAACGCCGGACACCGTCAGTACGACGCTGGCGGGTATGCCAGACGGAACGTGGACGCTGACGCTCGAAGGTCGCCCGAACGTTCCGGTCACTGCCTCCATGTCCGGTGACAGCCTCGTCACGCAGTCGGCCGAATACGAGAGCGTTCTCCGGCAGGGTGTCATGGTGACGGTGCGGACCGCCGGCGTCAGGATGGACGGCATGATGCATGGCAACCTTGTTGCCACCTACAAAACCCCTACGGGGGAACAGGTGGTGAACGGGACGTTCATCGCTACCAAGGCGCCGTAACTGCTTCGATGCAGTCACGGGGACCGGAGTCCTAACGACTCCGGTCCCCTGATTTTTCCGGCCCTGTTCATCTTGCTCATGGTCATCACGAACACCTGATGCAGATCTTCGAGGTCGTGCTGGGAC
>CBIHMX010000769.1:0-1621 GCA_966211115.1 uncultured Gemmatimonadaceae bacterium
GCAGTACGACTGCCAGCGCCACCTGCGCCACGACGTAACCGCGCAGCCAGCGACGGCTGCTCCTGCTCAGCGTTCGGGCTCGTGCCTGCGCTGCGCAGGTCGAATGCCAATCCGATGGCGGTGTTGCGTGAATCGAGCCGAGCCCGAACGCTGAGCAGGAGCAGCCGTCGCTGGCTGCGCGGTTTCGTCGTGGCGCAGGTGGCGCTGGCATTCGTACTGCTGATTGCCGCCGGGTCGATGGCACGTGGACTCTTCTCACTGCAGAACCAGCCGTGGGGATTCGAGCGCCGCGGTGTGCTGGCGTTCGAGCTGACCGTTCCGCCCTATCGGTATCGGGATCCGGCACAGCAACTGGCGGTGACCGGGAACGTTCTCGATCGCGTCCGCGCGCTACCGGGCGTCGAAGCGGCCGGCGCTACGACCGTCGCTCCGCTCTGGGCAGGAACCGAAGCCACCGGTTTCAATCTCGAGAGCGGCCCGGCGACTGACGCACGCGGTGTTCTGCTGGCGCATCGACGCATCGTCACCCCGGGTTATTTCGAGACCATGGCCATGCCCCTCACGAGCGGGCGCGCGTTCGATGATCGCGACAACGAAACCGGCGTGCCGGTGGTCATCGTGAGTCAGTCGCTCGCGCAGCGGTACTGGCCCGGCCAGAACGCGATTGGCAAGCGCGTCAAGGAAGGACCGTTCGCGGGACCTGGTGCGTGGCGGGAGGTCATTGGTGTCGTGGGCACGTTGCGCGAGAATCCAGGCAGTGACATTCCCGATGGTGATGCCTTGTACCTGCCGCATCGCCAGGGCGGGATGACCGGTCCGTTGACGTTCATGGTTCGCACCTCCGGTGATCCGCTCGGCCTGGTCAGCAGTGTTCGCGCCGCGATCGCATCACTGGACGGCGAGCTGCCCATTTCGGCGGTGTCGACGCTCGTAGACCGCTTCGAGCGCTTCACCGCCACCGAACGGTTGAGCACCCGCCTGACGCTTGGACTGGGCGGGATCGGGCTCTTTCTTTCGGCGATCGGCATCTATGGACTACTTGCCTTCACGTTAGGCCGCCGTATCCCGGAATTCGGGATTCGGGCCGCGCTCGGTGCACGCCCGGCCGACGTGCGCCGGCTCATCGCGCGCGACGCCATCGGCCTGCTCGGTGGAGGAGTCGTTCTCGGCGCGGGCCTCGCGATCGTCCTGCGTCCGTTTCTCGATACGAGCATGTTCCCCGGGGCCGATTCCGGGCCGATCGTGGTCGCCAGCGCCGCGATCGGACTCGCGCTGGTGACGATCGTGTCGAGCGTCGCGCCGGCGTTGCGGGCCGGCAACGTGAACCCCGTGCGCGCCATGCACGGCAACTAGAAGGGTCAGACACCTTTTCCGCGGCATGGGCCTCAGGGCGTAGATTCCTGCGCGAGATGTCCAGCCATCCGGTTTTTCGATGACCATGCTCTTCGCCATTGGCGCAGGGATTCTCCTCGCCGCCTCTGCGGGGCTGCGCGCGTTCCTGCCTCTTCTTGGACTGGGCCTCGCGGCACGGCTGCTCGATTGGCCGGTCGCGACATCCATGCAGTGGATCGCCACCGACGCCGCCTTGATCGGGTTGACCGTCGCCGCGCTGGCGGAAATC
>CBIHMX010000770.1:0-1609 GCA_966211115.1 uncultured Gemmatimonadaceae bacterium
GTTCCGATCGGTGTTGTCCTTCTCGATCTCGGGAAGCTTGGCGACGCCTAACGTGATGAGCTGCTGTTCGGCGCCTCCCGACGCCGCCTTGCCCTTGATGATGTTCTCGATCAGGGCCGTCAGCATCTGACCCATGAAGACCGAAATGATGGCCGGCGGTGCCTCGTTGGCGCCGAGGCGGTGTTCGTTGCCGGAAGTGGAAATGCCGGCGCGCAGCAGCCCGGCGTTGTCATGCACGCCCTTGAGCACGGCCGCGAGAAACACCAGGAAGCGCACGTTCTGGTGCGGCGTACGGCCGGGTTTCAGGAGGTTCAACCCATCGAGCGCCGTATCCGATCCGATTGCCATGGACCAGTTGCAGTGCTTGCCGGATCCATTGATGCCGGCAAACGGCTTCTCGTGCACGATCGCCTGCAGGCCGTGGCGAAGCGCGACCCGCCGCAGGACCGCCATCACGAGCTGATTATGGTCGACGCCGAGGTCCGTCTCCTCGAACACCGGCGCCATCTCGAACTGTGACGGCGCCACCTCGTTATGCCGGGTGACGATGGGGACGCCCAGCTTGTAGAGCTCGTGCTCCACTTCGGCGATGCAGGCCTGCGTGCGCTCGGGGATGCCACCGAAGTAGTGGTCCTCGAGCTGCTGGCCGCGGGGCGGCGGCGCACCGATGAGCGTGCGGTTCGCCATCACCAGGTCGGGACGCATGGCGAAATGCTGCCGGTCGATCAGGAAATACTCCTGCTCGGGGCCTAACGTGGTGTAGACGCGATAGACGCCCTTGTCGCCCAGCAGCTCGAGCAGTTCCATCGCCCGGGCCGACAAGACGTCGGAGCTGCGGAGCAGCGGCGTCATTTCGTCGAGCGCCTCGCCGTTGTATCCGATGAAGACGGACGGAACGCACAGCGTCTTCGAACCACCCGACTCGAATACGAAGACCGGACTCGCCGGATTCCACGCCGTGTAGCCGCGCGCTTCCCACGTGGCGCGCAAGCCGCCTGATGGAAAACTCGACGCATCCGGTTCGCTCTGGATGAGCTGCGCGGCCGAGAACTGTTCGATCGGCGAGCCGTTCTCGTCGAAGGTCAGGAACGCGTCGTGCTTTTCGGCGGTCAAGCCAGTCTGCGGCAGGAACCAGTGGGTGAAGTGCGTCGCCCCACGCGACATTGCCCATTCCTTGATGGCCTGGGCGACCGTCGGTGCGATGTCGATGTCGAGCTTTTTGCCGTGCCGGATGGCGCTGACGAGCTTGTCGTATTCGTGCTTCGGCAGCTTGGCCCGCATCTGCCTGACGCCGAACGTGTTGATTCCGAAGTAATCGGAGACGTTGTGGTGAGGTGATGTGCCGTTGGCGTGTGGTCTGGCGCCACTCGAGGCCACTGTCCGGAGGACCGAGGTACGTGTGGTGTGCGTGGGGGGAGAGGACGTCGTGGTCATGGGAGGCAGAGGATGGTGTGGGGACCGGACCGGCTTCCGCGCATCAAATGCAAGAACTGGGCTCAGGAAGGGGCCAAATAAACCATCCAAATGCAAAATGCGCAATAGTTCGCGCAAAGAATGCACATTTCATGACTAAACTAACTTCTGGCAGCTTGGTCAGGACCTCCGGTTC
>CBIHMX010000771.1:0-1601 GCA_966211115.1 uncultured Gemmatimonadaceae bacterium
TAAGAGAATGTTCTCTCGTGTGACTCTGCAGGTTTCGCTCATCGCCGTCGTGATCGCTCCGCAGGCTGCCTGTTCCCAGCGCGCGCCATCGCGCGGGGACGGCGCGATTACGGAGGCGCTGATCCGCGGCCACGTCAACGTCATCGCGCACGATTCCATGCTCGGCCGGAACACACCGAGCCGAGGTCTCGACCTCACGGCGTCGTATGTCGCCGCACAATTCAGGAGACTGGGGCTCAAACCTGGTGGGGATTCCGGAACCTTCATCCAGCGGTATCAACTGGGGAAGGCAGTGCCGTCCGGCCCGAGCCCGGCCGGCCTCGGCTACGATCCGACGTCGGCGCCTAACGCGGTTGGTATCCTGCCCGGCACGGACCCGGCCCTCCGCGATGAATACGTCGTGGTGTCCGCGCACATGGACCATGTCGGCGTGAACAGCGCGCACCCGAAGGACAGCATCTGGAACGGCGCCGATGACGATGCGTCCGGCACCGCCGGGGTGCTGGCCCTCGCCGAGGCCTTCGCGACCGCACCGCCAAAGCGATCGATCATCTTTCTCACGGTGAGTGGCGAGGAGCACGGCCTGTGGGGCAGCGACTGGTTCACCGCTCACCCACCGGTGCCGATCGGCAAGATCGTGGCGAACCTGAACCTCGACATGATCGGCCGGAACTGGAAGGACTCGATCGTCGTCATCGGGCAGGAGCACTCGGACCTAGGCGCTACGTTGATGAAGGTGACGTCGGCGCATCCGGAACTCGGGATCACGCCAATGCGCGATCCCTGGCCGCAGGAGAACTTCTTTGGCCGCTCGGATCATTACAACTTCGCGAAGCGGGGCGTGCCGGCGCTGTTCTTCTTCAACGGCACGCACGAGGACTATCATCAGCCCAGCGATTCACCCGACAAGATCGACGCGGAGAAGGAGTCGAGGATCGTAAAGCTCATCTACCACATCGGCGCCACGGTGGCGAACGCCCCGGCGCGGCCGAAGTGGAATCCGGAATCGTACCGGAAAATCGTTCGATAGCCTGAGAGGAGGAGCGCTGGTAGTGGTTATTGGTTAATGGTACCGATACCAGTATCCAGTAGCCCTACCGCTACCAGTACCGATAACCACTAACCACCAACCAATACGTTCCCGCCCATGTCCGACTCAGTCACGTTCTACAAGTGGAATGACGTCCCACTGGAAACCGTAACGCCGATGCTCGACCGCAAGCTGATCACCGGCGACCGGATGATGCTGGCGCAGGTCTTCCTGAAGAAGGGGTGCATCGTGCCGCGACACCAGCACCATAACGAGCAGCTCACGTACATCCTCGAAGGGGCGCTCCGCTTCTGGATCGGCGAAGACGAATCACACGTCCAGGACGTGCGGGCAGGCGAGGTGCTGTACATCCCGTCGAACGTCTGGCACAAGGCAGAGGCGCTCGAAGATACGCTGGACGTGGACGTCTTCAATCCGCCGCGCGAGGACTGGCTCAAGAAGACGGATGATTATTTGAGGAAGTAGGACGGGGCACGGGGCACGGGGCACATCGTAGCCTCACGACCTCACGACCTCACGACCTCACGACCTCACGACCTCACGACCTCAC
>CBIHMX010000772.1:0-1601 GCA_966211115.1 uncultured Gemmatimonadaceae bacterium
GCACGGGCAGCCATTTCTGCAGCCGTGTCACGCGCATCCGCGGCTCTGTGTCCGGGGCCACGGCGTGGTGCCGGGGCTGCTGCCGGAGCTGGAGCGTCGTCGGACTCGGTGAGGGTATCGCTATCGCCGTCCTGAGGCTTGTCGGCCATAATCTGGAACGTGCTCCTAACGCCGCGGGGAAAACGTGACAGCGCAACCGGCACTTTACGAAACACAGAGCGGATGCTCTGGTGGCGTGCAGCCGCGTCCATCGGATCGCGGGTAACTATATGATTCTGCGGCATCTATGCAAGGCATTTTGACGGATTCTCTCATGCTCCGGCATTATATAAGGGGCGAAGTCGTCCGGGCCCGAAACTACCAGGCCCTCGAATTTGTGTGAGCAATCTGCTCCAAACCTGATCGTGACACTTCATTGTTGATCCACTCACGCGACACCAACGAGTCATTCGAGCGACATAAATGCCATTGACAAGCCTCAAGGTTCTGGACCTCACCCGAGTACTCGCTGGACCCCTTTGCACCATGATGCTGGGCGACCTCGGCGCGGACGTCATCAAGGTCGAGCGTCCCGGATCTGGAGACGACAGCCGTGGATGGGGTCCTCCGTTCGACGACACCGGTCAGTCTGCCTACTTCCTGAGTGTCAATCGAAATAAGCTGTCGGTTGCCCTGGATTTCGCGAACGAAGAGGATCGGTCGCTGTTACTGGATTTGATCCGAAATGCCGACGTTGTCGTCGACAACTTCCTTCCCGGCGCACTCGCCCGATACGGCATCGATGCTGACGCGTTGATGATCAGTAGCACCCGGCTCGTTTGGTGCACTATCTCTGGTTTCGGTCCGAATAGCTCGCGACCCGGCTACGATTTCGTCACCCAGGCAGAATCGGGTTGGATGAGCATTACGGGTCCGGAGGGCGGTCCTCCAATGAAAGTGGGCGTTGCACTGGCCGATGTGATCACGGGAAAAGACGCGACGGTCGCCATTCTGGCGGCGCTGCTCTCCCGGGACCACGCGACTCCCGAGAGGCGCCGAGTCCACGTCTCTCTCGCGCAGAGTGCGACTGCTTCGCTGGTGAACGTCGCGCAGAACGTGCTGGTGAGCGGCAACGCCGCGCGTCGCTGGGGGAATGCGCATCCCAATCTCGTTCCCTATCAGCTATTCGAAGCAGAAGACCGCCCGCTGGTGATTGCCGTTGGTTCGGACGCGCAGTGGCTGGCGATGTGTGGCGCGCTCGGTCTCGACGATCTTGCCCACGACGAGTCGTTGCGCACCAATGCGGGCCGGGTCACGCGCCGAGATCATGTCGTCGAAACCATCGCGAAGGGACTTCGACATGCGCCTGCGGCAGATCAAATCGCGAAACTTGCGGAAGTTGGAGTACCTTGCGGGCTCGTTCGCACTGTTCAGGAGGCGCTGTCCGACGTACAATCGGACGTTGCCACCGGCATAGCCCCGGCACTTTCGGGCTCCATCCGCCGCTTGCCGCCGTTACTCGACGAGCATGGTGTCGCAATTCGCAAAAAACAGTGGAGTGTTTTCAGCATGCTGCCGATACTGGGATCATGATTTGTATCTGTGACCCCCTGCGAAGCCGG
>CBIHMX010000773.1:0-1596 GCA_966211115.1 uncultured Gemmatimonadaceae bacterium
AACAGGCCTTTACCGCGGTTGAATTCTTGGTTTTCGCTAGCTCGGCGTTGACCTGGGCCTGGCGCGATTGGGCTTGCACCGGTGTCCAAGCGGCCGAGGCCAGGATGAGGAGTGAAAAGGTGCCGATCCGGGAGCGCATCGCGTGTTCCTCAGATTGAGAGCCTTGCTGTAACGCACGGTCTACAGGCAAAGTCCCTCACGAGGCAGCATGCGCTATCGCCCACCAGCCGGGGCAGGACGCAACAACAGGACGATTCCGAGAACGATCAACCAGAGGGGTAGCACGTAGTTGTCGATTTCGGCGATGAGCGACACAGCCGGCGTCACGTTACGAAAGGCGGCGATCAGGCCAATGGCTCCCGCTGCCCAGCCGGCATACGCGGTCCGCTTGCGACCGGCACGGAACAGCGCAAACGCGGTCAGCAGAAAGAACAGGTTGAGCGACACCTCGCCAAGAAATTCCCCGATGACATTGCCGAGGTACATGTTGAGTCCATCGAATACGGCGGCGATCACCACTCGGGCATCGGGCGACGCCGACGTCCAGGCCTGGGCAAGCGACCAATGTATGGTGGGCCAACGGGCGAGTCCGAGGAGCATCGTCAGGGCGGTCAGCACGCTGAACACCGTCGCGAGCCGCATCGCGTTCGGCGCGTGCTCGCGAAGCGACGCGTAAGCACCGATGCCGGCGGGGACCAGGAGCATAGGCAGGAATGCATACACAGCCCACACCGCGCGGCCGGTAGCGCCGAGTTCGAGAAGATGCGGCAGGACGTCGGATGCAGTGCCGTCGAGGACGTCCGGATAGTTGAACCGCGCCGCGAGCCAGGAGAACACGGCCATGAATCCGATCGCCGCGGCGATCAGGGACCATCCGCCCACTACCTGTGCCGGGCGCGAATGGCTCGAGGTCAGTCCATTCATCGGATGGCTCCAAGTTTGATGTCCAGGCCGACCGTTGGATTCACACGGACGATGCCGTCCATGGTGGTCAGTACCGCTGCGCCCAGGCGACCGTGGATGCGCGGAAGAATACGACCACGGAAGCCTACCTCAGTCAGTGCGCCGCTTTCCATGTCGCGATCGAGGCTGACTACAAACGACGGACTGGCATAGAGGCTTGCCCCGTGTGCCTTCAGGTACCAGGTGGCGCCGGCGCGGATGAAGTTGAGGTTATCCAGCTTCCCCTGGCGGCGGATGACCGTTGGGTAAAAGCCGGCATAGGCGGCAACGTGTCCGGCCCGAAGCTCCAAGCCGGTTGCCGGGGAGCGGAATGCAGTGAGGTACACCCCTCGTTCGGGCTCGGCGGTCGCCTGGCTCGATCCTGTTTGCGGGGCCAGAACCGCCCAAAGCAGGATGGTCAATGGAAGTCGCATCGGAGTCTCTCGGTGTGAAGGTGAGTCAACGTACCGGTTACGGCTCGGCGCGGGATTGACCGAATCCGCCACCTTGTTGACCCTGCACGCCTGGGACGTCACACTTCGCGTGTGAAGGAGACAACTATCGCCGCGACAATCGTCGCCGACATGCTGCAGTACCTGGAGCAGCGCGGCATCAGCACTGACGAGGCGAGGCGTTATGCAGGCATAGGCAGCC
>CBIHMX010000774.1:0-1595 GCA_966211115.1 uncultured Gemmatimonadaceae bacterium
TATCGAGGGATTGTTTAACTTGTAGGCCGTGCCTTCAGCCGCGGAGAATTCGATTTTGTAGAACTCGCCTGCAGGATCTATCGTTTGGTCCACTCTGTTGCTGCCCGAACTGGTGCTCCCGGAACCACTGATCGTGCCGCTTACAGTACCGCCTCCCAGCAGATACGCCGTCCATTCCAGCGTCTCGCCTGTACCCAGCGCTTCCGTTTCAATCGTAATGGAGTTTACCGAAGCTTGGTCATAGCTTCCCGTCTGCGCGCCCGTAATCGGATCCCATGAACCGGCACCAGCAAACTCAAAAATGAGCACTTCATCAGCGCTATTGTCATTCAGGATGTTATTGCCCTGTCCGACGCCATACGTGCCCTGATTGGTATTGACCGTTTCTGTGACTCCTCCATTTGTCGCAGTAGCGAGCATGTCTATGCCCACCCCTGTTCCGCCTGCTGTTCCGGTCACCAGAACGAAATTGTTGTTGCCGCCCTGAACGTTACTGGTCAGGAACTCTGCGAAAACCTGGAGGCTGTCAATGGACTGCTGCATCGTCACGGTGTACTGGCCTGAGACGGCATCCGCCGAAATCGTGTAGATGGTGGTTTCTGCCGCATCGTCCGTAACCGCAGTAAGAGTGCCATCTGCGCCAACGAGGTATTTCAGTTTCGTGCCGTTAAACATCAGATAGCCGGATTGCATCACGCTATTGCCGTCGACGTAGGTGGATTTGATGTTGCCGTTTGCATCCACGCTAATACCTTGGACGCTGACAAACTGCATCGCGCCGGGCACATCCTCACCCACTGTCAGATCGAGGTCGCCTTTCAGCTCCAGGCCATCCTCGTTGCCGATTACGGCTTGTTGAGGCGTCCCCATCGTTGGCCCATCGTCCTTCACCGTCACCACGAAGTCCTGGGCGAGCACGTCCCCATCCGAATCGCTCGCCGTCACCGTGATCGTGATCTCGATCGCATCGTCCGGATTCGTCCCGTCCGGATGGCTCATCGCAGCAAGCTGCGTGAAGGTATAAGTCCCGTTGCCGTTGTCCACCGCCTGCCAGCTGCCATCATTGGCGATAAGCGTGTGCGTGGCCGCGTCCCACGTCGCACCGGCCGCCGACAGCGCCACCGTCCCACTGTCCCCACCGAAGTTCACCACCAGCGAATTCGCCGGAGTCACCGAGTCCAGACCACCGGTCTCATCCACCGCCGCATTCACCACCGTGATCGTCGGCTCGGAATCTTCCCCAACCGTCACCACCAGGCTCGCGTTCGAGGTGTCACCGTCCCCATCGCGCATGGTGTAGTCGATCGTCGCCGCACCCTCGAAGCCCGCCGCCGGCGTAAAGCTCACCTCGCCTGTGGCCGTGTTCACGCTGAGGCTGCCCGCACCCGCCGTCGCCAGTGACGCCGACACCAGCGTCTTGCCACCGTCCGCGCCCGCATTGTCGTTCGCCACAACGTTGACCGTGATCGCCGTGTCCTCTGCCGTGTTCACCCCATCGTTCAGCGCCAGCGGCCCATCGTCCTTCACCGTCACCACGAAGTCCTGCGCGAGCACGTCCCCATCCGAATCGCTCGCCGTCACCGTGATCGCGATCC
>CBIHMX010000775.1:0-1582 GCA_966211115.1 uncultured Gemmatimonadaceae bacterium
CGACAATCAGGTCGCCCCGGCGTTCGTCGCGTGCGATACCATGGCCGCGAATCCGGAAGCGCTTTCCTGCCGATGTGCCGGGAGGACTTCGTATGGCGACGTGTTTGTCGTCGAGCGTCGCCACGCGGACTTTGGAACCGAGCGTGGCCTGCGCGATGTTGAGCGGCAATTCGGCGATGAGGTCGAGTCCCTCACGCTTGTAGAATCGATCCGGCTGGACCTGGAACGTGATCAGCAGGTCACCCGGTGCGCCGCCCGATGCGCCACGACCTCCCTGCCCCTTGAGCCGGATCTTGGCGCCCGAGTCGATGCCGGCGGGCACCTGGACCATGAGTTTCTTCCTGGCGCGAACCTCGCCTGATCCGCCGCACGTCGGGCACCGTTCGCTCGGCACCTGGCCGCGACCCATGCACATGGGGCACGGGCGGTTCACGGCGAATCCGCCCTGCCCGAATGAAATGACGCCGCGGCCCGAGCATTCCGGGCAGACTTTCACGGTGGCGCCGGGCGCAGCGCCGTTGCCGTGGCAGGTACCGCACTCCTCGGTCACCTCGAGCTCGATCGGAATCTTTCCGCCTGACGCGGCGACACGAAACGGCACCTCGAGCGTTGTCTCGACCGACTGGCCCTGCTCCTCGCGCGGTCGCCCGCGGGCGCCGCCGAACATGGAGCTGAACAGGTCACCGAGCCCGCCGAGGCCACCGATGTCGAAGTTGAATCCGGCGTTAGGGTCCATACCGGGCCGGGTCCCGGCACCGGGTGGCGGCCCGCGACGCGCGCCACCGGCGCCGGGCGACGTACCGCCGCCGTAACCGAACGCGCCCAGCCGGCGCATGTCGTCGTACTGCTTCCGCTTCTCGACGTCCCCGACCACCTGGTACGCCTCGGAGATCTCCTTGAAGCGGTCGGCGGCCTTGGGATCGTTCTGGTTCGCGTCCGGATGGTATCGCTTCGCCAGTCGCCGATAGGCCTTCTTGATGTCGTCCTGGCTCGCGTTCGACGCGACGCCGAGGACACCGTAATAATCCCGGGTCTGTGCCATTTCGGCCTAACGATTCATCAGCCGGGCCACTGCTTCACGACCACGCGCGCCGGCCGCAAGAGCTGACCGCGGAACACGTAGCCGGACTGTTATACCCGCGCGACGGTATGATCTTCCTCTTCGGACGTCGCCGGCTCCGTCGCCACAGCCTCGTGAAACGCTGGATCGAAAGGACGGCCAACCGGGTCGACGATTTCCAGTCCGTGCCCGGCCCGCGTCTTCATCACCTAGCGCTCCACCATCGCCACGCCTTGCACCACGGTTGCGCTGTCGACCGTGGCGGGGTCGAGATGGGCGAAGCGCATGATGTCGTCGAGAACCTCGATCAGGCCCTGCACGAGATCCGCCTGAGCCCTGCCGCCGGCTTCCTGGCGTTCCTTGATGGTTCGCTTCCGGAAGTTGTCGAATTCCGCGGCCAGCCGGAGATGCTTGTCGCGCTCCGCCGACAACGCCGCGTGCAGGCGTTCCCGCTCGGAATCGGCTGGTTCAGCGAACGTCGCCTGCTGGTCGGCGACGTCGCCGGCCATCTCATCGCTCCCA
>CBIHMX010000776.1:0-1578 GCA_966211115.1 uncultured Gemmatimonadaceae bacterium
GCTTTTGTGTTCACCCGTAAGTGTACAGTGGTCGAGACGTTGCTTCTTTCGTGGGCATGCCCATGAACCTCACTCGATGAAACTGAAGACACTCGTTGCCACGTCGCGAGAGGTCGCCTCGACGCCACGGCGCCTGGAGAAGATCGCGAAACTGGCGACGCTGTTCGGCGCCCTGAGCGGAGACGATGTAGCCATCGCCGTCGGTTTCCTCACAGGCTGGCCGCGACAGGGGAAGATCGGAGCAGGATGGGCGTCAGCCGTCCAAGCGCGAGAAGTCCCGGCCGCGTCCGAGGCAACGCTCGACCTCGGCGACGTCGACGAGGTTTTCTCGTCCCTGCAGCAGGCAACAGGCAAGGGCTCGAGTGCCCGCAAAAAGGAGTTGCTGCACGGCCTGTTCTCCCGGGCAACACCCGACGAGCAATCCTTCCTCTCCGCGCTCCTGACCGGTGAGGTACGGCAGGGCGCGCTCGAAGGCGTGCTGCTGGACGCCGTGGCGAAGACCGCCGGCGTCGCGTCCGACAAACTGCGTCGTGCGGTCATGCTCGCGGGCGACCTCGGATCAGTCGCGAGCGCGGTGGTTGCCGGAGGTGACGCGGCACTTGCTGCCCTGGCGTCATACCGACTCGAGCTCTTTCGACCGGTGCAGCCGATGCTCGCCGACTCGGCGGACGACGTCGTCGAGGGCATCGAGACCGCGGGCGGCGGGCGTGTGGCGATTGAATGGAAGCTCGACGGTGCCCGCATTCAGGTGCATCGGGATGCCGACCGGGTCGCGATCTATACGCGTAACCTCAACGACGTGACCGCGCGCCTGCCGGAAGTCGTGGGCATGATTCGCGCATTGAGCGCGAGCCGGGTCATCCTCGACGGCGAGGTCATCGCACTCATGGCCGATGGACGCCCGCGATCGTTCCAGGACACGATGAGCCGCTTCGGCCGGCGGCTGGACGTCGAACGGTTGCGCGAAGAGCTGCCGCTGACACCCTTCTTCTTCGATCTCCTGCTGCATAACGAGGATGAAATCCTTGACCGTCCACTCGAGGAGCGGCTGGCGTTGCTCGATTCCGTGCTCCCCGATTCGGCGCGAGTGCCACGCCTGATCACCGGCGATCCCGACGCCGCACAACGCTTCCAGGCGGGAGCGCTCGAACGTGGACATGAAGGGGTGCTGGTGAAATCGCTGACTGCGCCCTACGCGGCCGGTCGTCGCGGCTCGGCCTGGGTAAAGGTGAAAACGGCGCGTACACTCGACCTGGTGGTGCTCGCGGTGGAATGGGGTTCGGGACGGCGTCAAGGCTGGCTGTCCAATCTCTGGCTCGGCGCTCGCGACCCGGCGACCGGCGGCTTCGTCATGCTCGGCAAGACGTTCAAGGGCATGACGGACGAACTACTCGAGTGGCAGACGAAGGAACTTCTCGCGCGCGAGACCCGTCGCGAAGGTCATGTGGTGCATGTCCGGCCCGAGCTCGTGGTCGAGATCGCGTTCAATGAAGTGCAACGGAGCTCGCAGTACCCGGGCGGGGTCGCCTTGCGATTTGCGCGCGTGAAGGGATACCGGCCCGACAAGCGCCCCGACGA
>CBIHMX010000777.1:0-1572 GCA_966211115.1 uncultured Gemmatimonadaceae bacterium
GATGCGGTCATTGGGATTGACGATTGACGATTGACGATTGACGATTGACGATTGAGCGATGCGGCTCAGATGTGATCGAGGAATTCGCGGGTCGAGTCGAGTTCCGCCCTCGTTCGAATGACGAAAGCGCTGATGGCGAGGGCAAAATTCCGGCAGAACGCGGCGAACCAACCGGCGACAAATGCCACGGCAAACGCCCAGGCGCCCCCGACCACTACGCCCGCCCAGCTGACAGAATAGCCTGAGAAGTATTGCCCGACCAGGCCAAGCGGGAACTCGCCCCCCCCCGGCATGAACATGGCAGCCAGCGTGAGATACGACATCAGGACGGCACCGGCCACGCCCACCGCAACGCCGAACGCTCGCTTGTGGAGCGGCGCGAATGCGAACAGCATCGCCGAAATGACCGGCGCTTCTTCCGGCGTGACCCGGATGTCATGGCCCGGCGTGATGGTGCCACTACGCGGTTGATACGCCAAGCGGCCTCCTCGCCGAGGCGTCACGGATCTCCAGCGGTCCATGAACTCGGTCTGTTCTTGGTGGGAACGGGCGGCCATCGCTGCACCCCCACCTCGGCGTAGGCCGATGTGGTGGGATCTGGAAGCGGAGGGCCGATCAGGAGTTGCAGCAACATGCCGACACCAAACGAGATGCCATTGAGCAGATAGTACATCAGGTGAGCCGGCATCACCAGCACGGCGAACAGCGGCCCGCGCACCCTCGCGAAAAACAGCCATAACGGCGCATTCAGCGTTAGGATGACGGCGATGCAGCCGAGCGCGATCCAGACCGGCGTTAGGGACCCGAGGATTGGAGCGAGGACCAGCAGCAGCGCGGCCAGCCAGGCCAGGATCGTGTTGAGCTTCTCGGTCCAGCGGAGGTTCAGCGACCCCGTCGACATCATCGTGCCCCGGTGCATCAGCAACCGGGCCCAGGGAATCCCACGATCCCGCAGGTCCGTCCGGATGACCCCGTACAGTGTCCACTTCTTGAGGTGCGTGACCTGGATCGCCGGGTCGAGGAGGATGCGCTTTCCGAGGCGCCTGATCCTCGCGCCGAGTTCGATATCCTCGATCTGCGGCTTGGCGTAGTGCCATTCGTCGTACATGCCTGCCTCGGCGAACACGTCACGCCTGACCCCACCCGCGCCGGCCCAGAAGGTCTCGACATCCCCGGCGTTCCGGTGATGGACGTGATGATGAATCAGGTTCCGGTACTGCGACATCAAACCTGACGCCGTCGGCTTGTCATCATACGAGCCGAACAGTGCTCCCAGATCCGGTTCCGAGGTAAAGCGGTTCAAGAACCGCGACAGTGTGTCCTGATGAACGACGCAATCGGAATCGATGAACACGATGAGGTCTCCACGACTGACCTCGAAACCACGGTTGCGCGCATAAGCCGGACCGTGCGGTCGTCCCGGGAGCGACACGACCGTGTCCGCATAACGCGCCGCAATGAGGGACGTCTCGTCGCTGCTGCCGTCGTCGACCACGATGATCTCGAACCGCTCGCGCGCCAAGTCCGAATTCCGGAGCGCGCCAAGGGTGCGCGGCAGGAGGCTCGCCGCGT
>CBIHMX010000778.1:0-1566 GCA_966211115.1 uncultured Gemmatimonadaceae bacterium
GTCTCACGGTCGGCCGGAAGAAGTACGCCGCGGTCGACGCCGAGATGAAGGAACTCGGCCTCCAGGCGGCTGCATTGGTCAACGAACTGCAGACGCTCGTCGTGCGCGATGCGAGCGCCTACGGCGGAGTCACGACCGCGTACAAGCTCCCGAAGGACACCGAGGAGCAAGTCGCACTTCGCACGAAGGCGATCGACGAAGCCCTTGTGTATGCGGCCCAGGTGCCAATCGAGACGGCCCGTGCCTGTGCCCGCGTGGCCGAACTGGCGGCGACGGCCGCCGAGAAGGGGAACGTCAACGCGGCGTCAGACGCGGGCGTGGCGGCGCTACTGGCCGAGGCGGCGTGTCGCGGCGCGGTTTACAACGTTCGGATCAATGTCTCGTCAATGAACGACAAGTCGAAGGGCGCGGCGCTGTCGGCCGAGGCGGAAGAAATTCTTCGTGGCGCGTCAACGGCGGCGGCGGCGGCGACCAGCGTCGTGGAGCGGATAAGATCTGGTGCCTCGAGAACGCCGAGTTTACGCGAATTTGGCGGATGCGGGTCTCTGTGCGCGCAGGCCGAAATCAGCGGAGTTTTGACTGTCGATAGCGCTTCACGAGGTCATCGATTACGGCAATACCGGCTGACGGGGGGTAGATCTCGTCAGGGTCCGCGCCAGCCTGGAGCAACCGGTCGACCACTTGGGGATAGTCGACGCCCGGCACCGGTGCGTTCACCGCGAACCAGACCGTTGAGTCGACGACCGTTCCTCCCCACGTATTACGCGACTCGAGCTGAGCGCCCTTCGCGATCAACACGTTCATGACATCCAGCAATCCACTGGCCGACGCCCAATGGAGCGCCGTCATGGCATCGCCATCCTTCGCGTTCGGATTCACGCCCAGATCGAGCAGGTAGGCGGCGACGTCACTCCGGCCAAACTTGCACGCCGCGAGAAGTGCCATCTCGATCTGTCCCGTGGCGTCATCGGGGAGGTGAACCCAGCGCGGTCCACGATACGGAGGGTGGGTTCTCGTCAGCGTCGTCGCATCGATCACCCACTCGCGGACGAGGTCGAGCCGACCTACACCCGCCGCGATGACGACGTGTGACATCGCCGCTCCGCGCCGGGCCAGCGTTTCCACCGCATCGCGATAGCCGAATGACAACGCGGTCAGGATCGGGCTGCTGTCGTTCGCCACGCCATCGATGGCCGCACCATGGTCCAGTAACACCTCGACCAGCTTCGATTGCAACCCGGCGTCGGCGGGGTGCATGCTCGAGACCAGGAGGTTCATCGTCGTGTTGTACGTACCGCCTCCATACGTCTCGGCGGTTGCATCGACCTCAGCGCCCGCCGCCAGGAGTCGTTCGGCGACCTGGATCGCGTTAGGCGGCGTCTTTTGCCTGAAATCCTCGACGCCGTTGGCGGCCACGTAGTGCAGGAGTGTTGCGCGATGCTTGCGGGCGGACCTTTCGTGAACGAGTCCGGGGTTGCGCGCCAGCAACCCGTCGAGCGCCTCGAGGTCACCATTCCCCCCGGCGTCGGCGGCGCGTTCGAAGTCGCTACGTCCTGCGTGCGATCG
>CBIHMX010000779.1:0-1557 GCA_966211115.1 uncultured Gemmatimonadaceae bacterium
AGCACTGGCTCGACGAGATGCGGCGCAAAGGAGGCAAGCCGTGAGCCGCGATCGACCGCTCGTCCCGCCAGCGTCAACGAGCGTCAACGTCAAGCGGCAACGCAGCTTCGACCTCGGAGAGCGCGCCCTCCTTTCGCGGAATCGTCATGAATGACAAGCCGCTTATGATGCTAAAAACAACGAATCAAATGATTTACGGTTCAGTGTGAGTCTATGTGACGCCCCCGTGACGCCAAGGCCGTAGACTCGCCGCAACTCTTTCCTGGACCGACGGAATGACGTACACGTTCTGGAGCCGCGGCGAGTTGCTCGGCGAATCTGAACTCGACTATGTCCGGGTCTTTCCGAAACTCCGGACCGGCGACCTGCAGGTCACCCCACTGGGTTTGAGGGTGTTCGAACGGCTTACCCAGTATCGAGCCGATGCCTATTGCACCGTGAAACGGCTGAACAGGCAAAATCCGGAAGATCCGTCGGATCTCAGCACGCTGAACGCGGACCTCGCGGCCCAGTTCGACCAGTACGCCGCGGTCGGACTCGAGGTGCGCGCGCCGAACGGTTCCGTGATTCCCACCGAGGACATCTACGTCTCCGATACGGACTATCTCGTTTCCATCTCGGGTGACGCCGACGAGGACGACGAAGGGGAACCGGACGCCGCGCTGCAGGAATCCATCGAACACGATCTCAGGGTGCTCGAGGAGCACTGGGCCCGCATGGAGGCGGAGCATCCGCCATGGCTGCCCAAGCCACCGGAGCGCGAGCCCGCACGCTTTCAGGTCTTCGTGAAGCTGACGAGCGAGTGGTCCATCCCCTGAAAAGGGGTCAGACACCTTTTCGGAGCCGTGCAGGTGCGGACGTGGGTGCATTGCACCTCGCGGCGATCGACGAAACTCTGACCACGGTCATATCCGGTGACCTCGCGACCGGACTCGCACGGGGCCATTTTCCATGTCTGCGTCGACCCCGATCGGGTTCGATTCACACTCACCCTCGAAGAGACGTGTCGCCGATGAGAATTCGCTCGCTCCTTATCGTCGCTGCCCTGGCTGCCGCCTGCAGCCCGCCACGCGCACCGGCCGGCGAAGCTGCTACCCTCGTGCTGCGGAACGGCCGAATCGTTACCGTCGATTCAACCAAACCCGAAGCGCAGGCGATCGCGATTCGCGGCTCCACGATCCTCGCCGTGGGCACGGATGCGGAGATCAACCGGCTCATCGGCGACAGCACCGAGGTCATCGACCTCGAGGGAAAACTCGCGATCCCCGGATTCATCGAGAGCCACGGCCACTACATGGGACTCGGCCGCGCCAAGATGATCCTGGACCTGACGACTGCCAAGCGCTGGGACGACATCGTCGAAATGGTTTCCATCGCCACGCGTGACACGAAGATCGACTCGTGGATCAGTGGCCGTGGCTGGCACCAGGATAAATGGGACAAAAAACCTGAACCCATGATCAAAGGTTTTCAAACGCATCAATTGTTGAGTGAGGTTTCTCCTGACAATCCTGTTTTTCTCCGTCACGCCAGTGGTCATGCGGCATTGGCCAATGC
>CBIHMX010000780.1:0-1552 GCA_966211115.1 uncultured Gemmatimonadaceae bacterium
GGTCAGGCCGTTGCCCTCCAGCATTTTCGCGGCCTCGGCCTTCACCTCGAACTCGGTCTCCTTGCCAACCAACTCCTCGAAGATCGCGCGCGCAGCCTGGGCATGCTGGAACGCACGCTGAACGTCAAACTTGCGCGCCGCCTCATCCAAGAGGTAAGTGTGAGCGAGGCCGATCTGATGTTTGAAAAAGTCGGCGAATCCGGGAGGAGGATTCAACGTCAGCACTTCCTCCAAGGAATCGCGGTAAAGCCTCCAATCGAGTTGCGCAGGTGTCTCGCGGGGTGTGATCGCGGTATAGACGGAGTTCGGATAGAGGCTCCGTAACTGGTCCGCGAAACGGAGTCTACTGGATGGTGCATCGCCGATCAGTTTCCAGGCACCCGCGTCCTCACCGGTTGGCGTGCGGATGGTGAGCACGGCCTCGTTCGACGTGACTGCCTCCCAACCCTCGAACTCGCCCCAGGTCACCAGCCGCAGCCGGTACGTGCCGGGCTCGAGTAGATCGCGATGCCCGAACCACGGCGGCGACTCCGGTCCGGCCAGGAAGTCGAGCACGCGCTCCTCACCCGGAGCGAGCTCGATCCGGGGTCCTTCTTCGACCGGAAACGTGAGCGCGCTACCGTTGTTCTCCGTACCGGCGTAATAGATCGGTTTCCAATCCTCCGAGCCGAGGCGGGCATCGAGGCGGACACCGATCGGCAACAACGCCGTCTCGGTACCGGTGTTGATGGCGCGAACCCGAAACGTCACCGGGATGAAAGGAAGCGTCTCCTCCGGTTCCACGCTGAAATGCAGTTGAACGGCGCTCCCGGCGGCAGCCGTGGCAACCGATCCAAGAATGACGACGGCGAGAATTCGGATCGCGCTTTTCACTGGGGGTTCCTTCCTGATTGCTCATTCTGCGGAACGGGATCGACTCGTCGCCGTATTCTCAGGTATTCGCTGTCGTCCTGCCCATTGATGTCGATGAAATGAAAGGCGACCATTCCGTCGGCCACACCCGGATACGACAAACCGCTGTACAGCAGCGAGTGCATCAGGCAGAACAGGCCGGGGCGGTTATAGATGTCGCGAGCCGCCCCCGTGGCCGTGTCGCAATGACCGCCGGTGCGCTGGTTCGGGGGCGGATTTGGGATCCGCCACTGGTCGTTGACCAACCACTCATGCGTCAGCTCGTGAGTGAGTGCTTCACTGCGCGTGGTCGCGTTCTTCAGCAGGCCGACGTAGAGCCAGACGTCGTTGAATCCGTCCGCGACGGTCGCCTCCCCGCGCACTCGGTCCCCTGACGAACGGTCGCTCAGAAAGAGGAACTGGTGGTTCGGGTCGGCAATACGTTGAACGCCGAACGGCGCCGCGTGGCGCAGCCACTTGCGGGAGAGCCAGTCGCGTTGCGCGTAATCGACGGGTACTGACTTCGGTATGACTCGCTGATAGAGCGGGTCCGTCCAGTGGCGAAGATGGTCGTCCTCGAGCCATCTGACCTCCACGAACGCGGTCTCGAACAGCGGCCCGACCAGACCCGTGTCCACGGTCTCGTAGGCTGATACCGTTC
>CBIHMX010000781.1:0-1549 GCA_966211115.1 uncultured Gemmatimonadaceae bacterium
CGGTACGCGGGCGGATGAACTCGACGGCGCGGGCGGCGTCCGCGGGTCCCATCGTAAAGTTGTCGCCGATCGGCAGCAGCGCGATGTCGACCGTGTCGCGCAGGAGCTGCATGTCCATGATCAGCGCGGTATCGCCGGCGTGATACAGGCGCGTGCCGCTGTTGAGCTCGATCCACCACCCGGCAGGCATGCAGCTGAACGTGCCCGAATCATCACCCGCGACGTTGGGCCCGTGCAGCGCGGGGGTCATCTTGGCGTAGCCGAACGGGAACCGGTATCCGCCGCCAATGCTCATGCCGTGGCCGCTCGTGACACCTCGGGTCTGCGCGAAGGACACGATCTCGAAGCTCGAGATGAGCATGGCCCCGGTGCGCAACGCAAGCGGAATGGCGTCATCGAAATGATCGGAATGGCCATGACTGACGAGGATGTAGTCCAGCGTCTGGATGTCGGCGGCCTCGATGTCCGCGACCGGGTTCCCGTCGAGCCAGGGATCGAAGAGAATGCGGGCACCTTCATCGGTAGCCAGCGAAAAGCACGAATGGCCATGCCACGTGAGCCGTGCCATGCTACTTGCCGATATGCTTCTCGTAGTCGGACGAGCCCATCAGGTTATCCAGCTCACCCGAGCTCGTGACCCGGAGCTTGACCATCCAGCCCTTGCCGTACGGATCGGAATTGACGAGGGACGGGTCGTCGTTCAACGCCGTGTTGACTTCCACGATCTCACCGCCGACCGGGCAGAACAGGTCGCTGACCGCCTTGACCGCCTCGACCGTGCCGAACACTTCCATGCGGCCGTATTTGTCACCCACGTCGGGCAGCTCGACGTACACAACATCGCCCAGCTCACCCTGCGCGTAGTCCGTGATGCCGATGGTGTAAACGCCGTCCTCACCACTCGGCAGGAGATACTCGTGTTCTTCGCTGTACAGTGCGTCTGTCGGGAATTCGCTCATCGTCCCCCCTTCGGCCAACCACTCTAATCGGCTCGGCATGAGGCCGGCCGGTGAGTGCCGCGGCCAGAATAGACGAGGTGCGGAAGGGCGTCAAGCGGGTGAGGGAGGGTCCCACACCGGAGGCGGTGCGTCCGGCCTGATTTCGTTGAGGCGGCGGAGGATGAGCAGGAGGCGGCGCAGCTCGGATTCGACCGTGCGAAGGGTGTCGGTCGTATCCGGATCCAGCGTATGCGCGTCCTCCAGCAGAAGCTGCACGTTGCCCAGTGCCGCGGTCAGCGGGTTATTGGCATCGTGCCGGAGCCGGCGGATAAATTCCACCAGCCCGAGGTAGGCCTGGTCGTCCATCGATATACCTGACGCGGGGGCGCCGGCGGGGAGAAGCCCGGACCACGGCGCGCATGGATTGGTGGTGGAACCTGAAACCGGAGTCGCGGTATCAACGCACGATGGTGCAGTTGTTCCGCCCTTTCGTTCCCCTTAGTAAAGGAGGTGATCCCTTGGCCAGTTCCAGTTCTGTTCGCAACCTGACACGGGCAAGCGATCGCCGCCTCGGCGCCTAGCCGAGCGTCGCGAAATGGTCCGCGCCAGAC
>CBIHMX010000782.1:0-1548 GCA_966211115.1 uncultured Gemmatimonadaceae bacterium
GACCGTCGTGGCCCGTCGGACCGGGATTTTCGGGACGGCAGTCGACAAGACGCGGCAGCATGCGTTAGGCGGCGTAGAGGTCTGGGTGATGGGCACGCGCCATCGCACACGCACCACCGCCGATGGCAGGTTTTCGTTCCCCGAGGTGTCCGAAGGCGGTTTCGTCGTCATGGGGCGACGCGAAGGATACGAGACGATCACGCTTGCGGTGGCCGTGCCGGATACCGCCGCGATCGAGCTGGTGATGGCGATGGACAGCCTGCGCACGCGGGCGCAGCAGCGCGAAAACGTGCTGTTCCAGGACCTGCAGATGCGGGTGAATCGCGGCCAGGCGAATTCCTCCGCCATCGTCGTCTTCCAGGAGTTCGGCGAATCGAAGCGACAGACGCTGGACATCGCGCTCCGGTACGCGCCGTCGTTCCTCGCGAAGGGTCTCGTCCTGAAGAATGTCGAATGCGTGTACATCGACGGACTGCCCAAACCGAGTATCCTCGCCAAGGACATCCTGGCCGAAGACGTGGCAATGGTGGAGATCTACAATCATCGTGGCGCGGTGGCGCTGGCTGACCGGCAACTGTTCCGGAACAACGGCACCGATTGTGGCGCCGGCCCGGTGCAGGAAGTTTATGGCCCCAAGGGAGCGCAGATGCGATCGGTGCGGCCACCGAATCCCGCCACCGTTGCGTTCATCTTCATCTGGCTCAAGTAGTGGTGCTTGTCCGATCACCGCTGTGGGCATAAGCTGAATGCAGCGCGAGGGGCGCATCCAGTCCGCGGAAAGGGCCATGCCCACCCAAGGCAGTGACGATTGACGATTGACGATTGACGATTGACGACTGACGACAACCGTCGCGTCACGCGTGACTTGATCTGCCACGATAGCCGATGACGAAACTCCATTCAGCCTGACGACGGCGGACCACAGGCGCGCACTGAACGGAGATTCGCCATGGACACCCTGCCGCTCCCGCCGCGTCCGGACATCGAGCAGTACCGGAAGCGCGCCAAGTCACTCGTTGCCGCCGCCAACTCTGGCGATCCCGACGCCGTCCGGACATGGGCCAGCGAATGGCTGACGGCCCTCGCGAAACTGCTCGATGCTGACATCACGCCGTTCGTCCAGGGAAGCTTCGATCGCGCGGTCGAACATCTTCGCCAGTCAGTCGAGTCGCGCTTGAAGGGCGCGGCGAGCGGGCGCCTTTCGCTTGCCGACGCGCAGCACCTGATCGCTGAAGCGCACAGTTACGAAAACTGGGCGGCGTTCGCGTCGGAGATCGAGAGTCTACGATCGGACGACGGCAGGAGCGACTTCGAACGCGCCGCCGACGCCGTGGTGAATGGTGACCTTGAGGCGCTCGACGGGTTGCTGGCGCGCAGCCCGGGACTCGTTCACGAAAGGTCCGCCCGCACGCATCGCGCGACGCTCCTGCACTACGTGGCGGCCAACGGCGTCGAGGATTTCAGGCAGAAGACGCCGCCTAACGCGGTCCACATCGCCGAACGACTCCTGGCGGCGGGCGCTGAGGTCGATGCAACCGCCGAGACGTA
>CBIHMX010000783.1:0-1546 GCA_966211115.1 uncultured Gemmatimonadaceae bacterium
TGCCGGACCCGTGCGAACCAGTAACGTTTGAGCAGTGAGCATTCAACCACTTCAGCCTGCCGACCTGCTGCGCATCCCGCTCGACGGCCCCCGGCCGTCGTTTTCGCGCGCGCTCTGGCGCATCGCCTCGGCTGATGTGTCGTCCGGGAACCGTGTGACGCTGTTGCGCGACGGACCCGGCACGTTCGAGGCAATGCTGGCGATGATCGACGCGGCGCAGGAAAGCGTGGAGTTCGAAGGCTACATCTACCGGCGCGACGAAATCGGGATGCGATTCGCCAAGGCGTTCGTCGATGCGGCCGAGCGAGTCGTCCGGGTTCGCGTGCTGATGGATTGGGTGGGACGCCTGCCGACGCCGGCCTCATTCTTTCGGAAGCTCATTCGCGAGAACCTCGACGTGAGGCTGTTCAACCCACCGGGGTTCCGCGCCTGGCTGGGATTATTGCCGCGCGACCACCGGAAAGTCCTCGTCGTCGACGGCAAATCCGGCGTCACCGGCGGCATTGGCATCGGACTGGAATGGAATTACGGCATGATCCGTCGCCGGAAGTCGCCGTGGAGAGACACCTCGATTCGTATCGACGGCGACGCGGTCCAGGACCTGTTGCAGGCCTTCGAGCGGATGTGGGCGCGAGCGCGCGGACGCAAAGGACCGCGCCAGCGCGTGCAACGCGCCCCGTCGCGGTCGTTCCTCAATACGCGATTTCACCCCGAGAGCCTGGTCGGCATCATCGAGGGAGAGCCCGGCAAGTCGCGCGTGTCGCGGGCCATGCAGATCCAGGCGGTCGCGGCGGAGAAATCGATCTGGATCGCCAGCGCCTACTTCATGCCGTCGGGTTCCGAGATCGAAGCGCTGTCCGGTGCGGCCCGCGACGGCGTCGACGTTCGGGTGCTCGTCCCCAGCCGGTACGATCACTTCTGGTTGCGCGGCCTGATGACGCGTTCGTACCACCGGCTGCTCCGCAACGGCGTGCGCATCTGGGAATGGCGCGGCGAGATGATGCACGCCAAGACGAGCGTGGTCGATGGCCGCTGGGTTCGCGTGGGTTCGACGGACTTCAACCCGCTCAGCGTCTCGATCAACTACGAACTGGACGCGGTGATCGAGGATGCGGCGTTAGGTACCGCGGCGGAGGCGATGTTTCTCGAAGACCTCCAGAAATCGAAAGAACTGCGCCTGGCGAGAAGTGCGATAAGGGCGGGTACGGCTTGAAACCTTGATAGGGGCGGATACGGCTTGAACGCGGACGAGGCTGGAACTACGGATGATCGCTGATACTGCTTTGGCGAGAACCTGGACACTCTGAGACTCGCCTGCATCGACAGAGGAGTTCGTGGTGTCCAGGTTCTCGCCAATGAAGTACATGTGGCCGTCCGCAGTTTCCGCATCGTCCGTGTTCCAGCAGTACCTGCGCTAATCGTGTGCTGTAGTACCTACGCGAATCGTCTCACATAGCGATAGGACCCCGTCGTGGCGGTACCTCATCGGTCGACGGTTTCAGCTCGGGTAACCCGGCCGCACGAAGGATTGCGTTCAGTGCGGGCA
>CBIHMX010000784.1:0-1546 GCA_966211115.1 uncultured Gemmatimonadaceae bacterium
GTCCCCCTCCGTGCGCCTCCGTGTCAAAAGCTTTTCGCGAACCCGGAAGTGCACCACGGTGGCTTGGCGTAGCGCGCTGCTGGCCGTCGCCGCAGCAGGCCCGCTTGAAGCGCAAAACCTCGAACAGCGTCTGCAGCAGCGCCTGGACTCCGCACACAAAGCCGGAAGGTTTGCCGGCGCACAGATAGGCGTCGCACTGCCTGACGGATCGACGCTCGCCGTCGCGACCGGCTTCGCCGACACGGCAAAGAGGGAAACGATGACGACGCTTCATTTGCTCCTGCAGGGCAGTGTCGGCAAGACATACGCGTCGGCCGTGGCAATGCAGCTCATGCACGAGGGAAAGATCGGGCTCGACGACCCGATCTCGAAATACCTCGGCGACGAGCCATGGTTCAGCCGGCTGCCTAACGCCCAATCGATCACCGTCCATCAGTTGATGAACCACACCAGCGGCCTGGTGCGGTACGAGTTCAACGAACGTTTCACGGCCGATCTCAGCGCCGGTGGCGACCGGGTGTGGAAGCCGCAGGAGCTGGTGGCGTACATTCTCGATACCGCTGCGCCGTTTGCCGCCGGCCAGGGATGGGATTACTCCGACACGAACTACATCGTGCTCGGCATGATCATGGAAAAGGTCACCGGCAAGTCGTACTACGACCTGGCGCGTGAACGCATCCTGCAGCCGGCGCAGCTCAGCGAAACCGTGCCGAGTGATGCGCGCGTGATCCGCGGACTGGCGAATGGGTATGCGGGCGCCAACAATCCGTTTGGCGGTTCGGACGCGATGCTCGTCGACGGTCGCATGGTCATCAACCCGCAATTCGAGTGGACTGGCGGCGGCATGGCGTCATCGGCCCGTGATCTCGCCAAGTGGGGCAAGCGTCTCTATGACGGCGCCGCGTTCGACCCATCGATGCTGCCGAAACTGCTCGATGGCGTCCCGTCGCGGCTCGGACAGAACGTGAAGTACGGACTCGGCGTCATCATTCGTGAAACGCCGTCAGGCACGCTGTATGGTCACAGCGGATTCTTCCCCGGCTACCAGGCGGAAATGCTGTACCTGCCGCAGCAGAAGGCCGCGATCGCGTTCCAGGTCAACTCGAGCGTCGGCGGCTCCATGGGCCGCGGGATGTCGCCCACACGCTTTGCCGTCGAAATCGCCGGCATCGTCGCCGAGGAGCTGAGCCGGCGCTGAAGGCTCAACGCAGCCCGCTACGACGATTGACCTCGCACGGTCGAGAGCGCCCAGCCGGCCGCGCCGACGATCTGCGACGCGATGATGAGCAGGGAAACGCGTAGGGCTTCGGGATCGCCTGATTCGAACGGGGCCCGAACCATGCCGGAGTAGAACGCGGGGGCTTCGAGCCGAACGCCACCTCCACGTCGTCGCGAACGCGCGAGATGAAATCGGCGGGCGCCTTCGCCGTAGCGGAAATGCTGCTGGAAGAACGACGCCATCGTCAGCGCATGTTCATGATGGACGATTGCTTCCGGCGCGTACACCAGCGGCCGGCCGGCGTGCAGGCAGCGGTCGCACCAATCC
>CBIHMX010000785.1:0-1540 GCA_966211115.1 uncultured Gemmatimonadaceae bacterium
TCGTGGGCGCCCAGGGCGTGGGTGAGCGCGGGTTGGACGACGCGCGAATAACCGTGACGCTGGAGCACCTGCTCCAGCGTCGGGTCTACGGCGCCGTTGTGGGCGACAACGATTGCTTTACGACTCATGCTCAACTGCGGCGATTATCGGTTCTCTGGCGGCGGACGGCGGCGGCCTATGGCGTCCAGCGCCGGGCGCGTGGTGTCGGCAGGCAACCGCAGCGTGTCGGTTGGCCTCGGCCTGAGCGGATCGACCACGACCGGGGTTACCACCACGAGCAGTTCCGATTCATTGCGCTGAAAGCGCGTGCTGGAGAACAGTTGGCCCAAAATCGGAATATCCATGAGCAGCGGCAGGCCGGTGCGGACGCTTTCATCTTCTCCGGCGAACATCCCGGAGATGATGAGGCTCTGGTTCCGCTTTACGTCGAGCGTGCTGTTGACGCGACGCGTACGGAACGCGGGTACGCGAAATCCTTGCAATGTGATCGCGTTCGCAAAGTCGAGGCTCGAGACTTCGGGTGTCACCTGCAGCTTGATCAGGCTATCGCTGATGATCTCGCCGACGAACTTGAGCCGAATGCCGAATTCCCGATACGTAATGGAAATTCCAGCCTGATTCGCTCCGCCCTGAACGATTGGAATCGGAAGTTCGCCGCCGGCGAGGAATGTCGCGGAATCCTTGTTGCCCGCCATGAGAGTTGGCTCAGCGAGGAACCGTGCATTGCCCTTCTGCTCCTGCGCATCGAGGAAGGCGAGCAGGTTCTCGGTGCCGAGGTCAGAGAGAAAAGTTCCAAACCCGACGTTTGCGGGCAATTGAATCTTTCCGTCGTCGCTAAAGACTTCATCTGATCGGAAAATGCCCGTGCCGGTTCGGATACGGTCATCCCGCCATAACCCGGACACGCCGATTTCGCGTAGTGCATCGCGACGGACTTCAGCAAAATGCACCGAGATCGCTATCTGCTTGCGGTCGGCCGGAGCGTGGACTGAAATGCGATAGTGCGTGCGCGTCCCGTTAGCCAGCCAGATAATCGCATCAGTTTCGCCCGACGCGATCGAGTTGATGACGACTTCGCGATCGGAGACCACCACGACGTCGGCCACACCCGGGTTCACAATCGAGATTCGAGTGACGACCGTATCGGCCCGGATCGGGAACGAGCGACCAATGGGAAGGTCGAGGGCGGTGACGGGGCCTTCGGTGGCCGTGGTCAGCTGAGCACCCGCCGTGGCAGCGAACGGCCAGGCGGTGCACATGACGAGAGCCCCCCGGGCGACGATCCGTAACACGCCGTGTCTCCCGGCTTTGATGAAGTGGTCCATGGGTGCGTTCAGTTGTTCGGGATGGTGTCGCGGCGGACGGAATCCTTGCTGAATTTCAACTCCGTCTTGGTGGCTCCACGGAACACTTCGATTTTATTCGTATCCGGTTTGACGACTGGCACCGGCTGTGGTATCGGTTCCTTGACGAGGACGGTCTCGGATACCACCCTGGTCCGGGGGGGGGGCGGCGGCGCTCCGCCTCGGCTGTGTGGGGG
>CBIHMX010000786.1:0-1538 GCA_966211115.1 uncultured Gemmatimonadaceae bacterium
ATCGTCGGCTGGTTCCTCGCCCGCCACAGCCTGTCACCGGTCATGTTCATGGCCGAACGCGCCAGGCGCATCGGGGTGGAGAACCTGGGTGGTCGATTGCCGGTGGTGAACGCGCACGACGAGTTAGGCAGGCTCGCCGGCACGTTCAATGAGTTGCTGGGACGGCTGGAATCGTCGTTCGCGCAGCAGCGCCAGTTCATGGCCGACGCATCCCACGAGCTGCGGACGCCGGTGGCCACGGCGCGGACCGCGGTTTCCGTCGCGCTGCAGGTGCCACATCGCACGGAAGACGACTACCGCGAGACGCTCCAGATCATCGAGCAACAGACCGGACGGCTGGCGCGGATGGTGGACGACATGTTCACGCTCGCTCGCGCTGACGCCGGCAACTACCCGGTGCAACGCGGACCCATGTATCTCGATGAACTCGTGGAGGAAGTCGCGCGTGCGGCGCGAGTGATTGCGGATCGCAAGGGCGTCTCGATCGATGTAATGGTGGACGAAGAAGCTTCCTGGACCGGAGACGAGGAACTGATTCGCCGGATGCTCGTGAACCTGCTCGACAACTCCATTCGCTATGCGCCGCCGGACAGCTCCGTGGCGATTGCCCTGCAGCGGCCGGGTGACCACTACGACATCACGGTAACGGATCGAGGCCCCGGCATACCCTTGGAAGCCCAGCCGCACATCTTCGAGCGCTTCTATCGCAGCGAAACGGCTCGCGGACGTGCGCCGGCGGACAGCGGCGGCGCGGGACTGGGGCTGGCGATCGCTCGCTGGATCGCTCGCCTGCACAGCGGCGACGTCACGCTCGTTGCGTCATCAGCGGCCGGGACCGTTTTCCGCATCAGGCTCCCCGCGCCTGAAGCAGCGTCAGCCGCGCCAGCGTTGGCCAGCGTCTAGGAAACTCAACGGTGGTTCATGTTCTGTTCATCTTCCCCGTGTACCTGACCTTCCACGATCCAAACGAGGTCAGAAGACATGAACAGGACACATTCGAGCGCGTTGCTCGCGCTCCTGATGGCAAGCGTTGCGGCCGCCTGTGGTGGCGCACGCGGCAGCAGCGATTTCGTTCCGGGCCCGGCCGCTGATTTCAGGACGGCCTCGACTGCCGAGGTTCGGACTGCTGAGGACCAGGTCATTCTCAGCGGCAGCTTTGTCGAAACGGCGGCCGACAGCGATGATGTCGAGCGCAAGGCGGCGCTGACCGCGACCAACGCAGGAGCCAGCGCCAGCGGTGCCGCGGAAGTCGAGTCATGCCGGGGCACGGACTGTGACACGCAGGAAGTCGAGTTCGACATCGTGAACGCCCCCCCGCGGGCGGTCCTGCGCCTGATGATCGACGGCAAGGAGTTCGGCCGGGTCACGTCCGACGAACGGGGCCGCGCCTCGGTGGAACGCGACGTCCAGCTTCCACGTTAGGCAGATGTGGCGTGACCGATGGCGCCCCGCTGGGCGGCGCGGGATGTGGTTGCCGCTGATCGGCTCGGCGATCCTCGTTGCGGCGAGGTAGGCGAGTGCGACGACGAGGATGCAGG
>CBIHMX010000787.1:0-1536 GCA_966211115.1 uncultured Gemmatimonadaceae bacterium
GCGGCGGCCGATATCAGCAGCTCAATCGCGAAATCGCCACCGAGATCAGGTGGGTCGTGCGGCCTTTGCTCGGATCGCTGGGACGCCGTGACAGGGTCGCAGTGTTCTCGTACGCGGACACACTCACCACCCTGATGGACTTCGACCGGCCGTTGGCCGAGCTGGAGGCCACGTTCAATCGTCTCGACACTCCAGGTTTCTCTGAAGCCAACTTGTACGATGCGTTGATCGCCGTACTGGATCGCATGAAAGGCGTCCAAGGCCGCAAGGCGATTGTACTGGCGTCCAGCGGCATCGATACTTTCAGCCGAGCGTCGTTCGAGGACGTCCTTGCCGCTGCGGACCGGTCCCGCACTCCGGTGTATACCATCGACCTCTCGGGCGCCGTCACACAACTGGCGGACTCGGAGCTGCTGGCACGCCTGAACTGGGCGCGCGCGCGAGAACAGCTCCGCACGCTGGCGCGCAGCTCCGGGGGACGCGCCTACGAGCGCGCATCAGTGGGCGATGCTGTCAGGATCTATGACGATGTCATGGAGCACTTGCGCATCCGCTATGTGATTACCTACCTGCCGGACGGCCCTGCTCGCGAAGGGGCTCGCCATGCCGTTCGCGTCGAGCTGATCGATCGCAACGGCGCCCCATTGCGGATCGTGGATGCGGCCGGCAGACCTGTTGCCGCACGGGTGATCGCGCAGGCCAGTTATGAATCGTAGTCGCCGGGCACAGTGCACACCTGCGCGCCCGTTGCCTGCCTTGTGAACAGGCAGGGTTCACGAGCGGTTGTCGCGGAATGGGACCTCGCCAACGCGGACGCCTGAAATCGGCGTCCACGACGGTGGGTCGCTCGCCGGGAACGAATCCTGCGACGCGACCTCCACTTCATCCATCGTCACGTGCCCGGCGGCGCCCGCACACATGCGATCACCTCTGACTGGCGCACGTGCGGCCAGATCGAATCGAGGCTGGCCTTCACAGTCGCTCACGATCGTCTCACCGCCACCCGGCAAGGATCTTCCTGAGCTCCTCCAGGTGCCGCGTCTCGTCGAGAATGATGTTCTCGAGCTGGACCTTCAGACCGATGTCCCCAGCATGTTCGGCCTCGCGCGCGCGCTGCGTATAGGCCTCCACATCCTCGCGCTCGGCCGCCGCAACCATCTCGATCATCTCGCGCGCGTCGCGAGATGTCTCCACCGGCGGCACCAGGGTGGTCGGCTCGCCGCAAAGCGCGGCAATTTTGTCGGCGAGGAAGTGCGCATGTCGCAGTTCGTCGGCAATTTCTCCACGAAACAGCTCGGCGATCTGGGGTCGATGCGGCCCTTCGACACTCGCAGCAAACTGCGTGTAGCGGACGATGGCCTGGAACTCCCTGCGCAGATCCTCGTTCAGGCCGTTTACGAGCGCCGCCGGGGCGGCGGTCTTCGTTGCGGTCGCTGTGTCCATTCGTACACCTCCCGTGATCGAACGTGGAAGATGCACGGGGTGTACCGGCGCTCGAGCCATCGGCACGGACCGGATCGCGATATTTTCCCATTC
>CBIHMX010000788.1:0-1528 GCA_966211115.1 uncultured Gemmatimonadaceae bacterium
AGCGTGGACGCGGGGATGCGCCGCAGGTCGATGCCGCCGCCCGCCGTCGATGTCAATCGCGCCTCGCCGCGCGGGCCGGTGCTCTGGAGGTTCGCGTTGTTCGACAGCGGCACGCCGTCCAGGATGATCAGCGTGCCCAGCGAGCTGAGGTCCGCCGCCGATGGCCCGCCCGCCGTCAACCCCGCGACCGTGCTTGCAGGCGCAGCGCGCAGCGCAAACTGCTGAATACCGCCGAGACCAGGAGGTTGGAGCTGAACGCCCGGCACGAGTTCAAGGACGCCCGCTAGGCTGGAGGCGGTCTGGACACGGATGGCTTCCTGATTGATTACGCTCGCGGTGCCCAGCTCGCCACGCGCGCGCGCCGTCGCGTCAGCCGTAACGGTGAGCGTCGGCAGCTCAAGCGCCCGCTCGCTCATCTCGACGTCGCGATTGAGCAACCCGCGCACCGGCACGGTGATGCTCACGCGCGCCCGCGCGAACCCGATCCGTTCCACCACGAGGACCTGCGCTCCGGGCAGCACGCGCGTCAGCACGTAGCGCCCCGTGCTGTCGGAGAACGCCATGCGCGGCGTTCCCTCGACGATCACGCTCGCACCAACAACCGCCGCGCCATTTGGCTGGCGAACGATGCCGAACACGCTCGCATCCTGCGCGCTCAGCGGCACGACGCCGGCAAAGAGCGCCACGGCAATCGCGATACTGCACGCGGTGACTGACTGGAGTGCGCCGCATTTCATCGATTAGCGTACGACGCCGGGCGACGGCGCAGTACGATACAGATCAGCTGCGCTGGTCTTCGTCCTTTGAAGAATCAGGCGGCCGCTTCCTGTACTCCCCAATACCCGCCGCTGTATAGAGCTCACGAGAGATTCGTCTAACAGCGTTGCGGGTTGCCGGTCAAAGGATGGATGAGCAAAGGGTGAACATCGAACGTTTGTCGGCGCAGGGTCCGCAGAGTAGAGAGCAACGACATCAAGAATTCCGGATGCCGGAAAAAGGTGATGCAAGGGGTCGGTAGGAGTGGGCAGGCTTTCCGCGGCCAGCGCGTCCTGGTCGACTCTCTCTGAGATGAATAGAATGTCCTTGCTAGGCGAAATGTAGAGACCTTGACCGATCACATTTGTCCAGTCCGAAGGACCGACGTCCTCCACGTTCGGTACTGCAGGGTTATCCACGTCCACTTCACCAACGTACTCGAATGCAGCTCCGGTCAAGTCCGGCATTCCGGGCGCAAAAGCGGAGTGGTCGATGGCGTCCATCGCGATAACCGCTGCCCTACCAGGGTTCAGTGCATGTTCTCGATCGGTACCCGGTATTCGCACGTACCGGCCAGACCAAATGCCACGTGAATCGGCACGCCAGTCCGCAAGGGAAGAACATATCCCAGGCGCGGTTGAGAGTTCCGAATTATACCACATAGCGCGTCCAAGGATTTTCCCGCCCAGATACACCGTCGAATCAGAGTTGTTATATAACTCAATGTACTGCCCGGTACGGTAAAATTGCCCCCCTTCGATCGGTATGGCAT
>CBIHMX010000789.1:0-1525 GCA_966211115.1 uncultured Gemmatimonadaceae bacterium
CGAGTTTCGAGGTCGCAATGCGACAGGCCTTCGGAATCACCGGCCAGCAATTCGATGCGCACTGGAAACGACAGACGCGGAGACGTTACGGCGCACTGGCGCTGGTCACGAACGTTTCCGTTTTCGTGGGCATCATCGTGGTGCTCTTCGGGCCACTCGTGATCCGGCGGCGCCGGCGCGACCGGCAGCGCCTGGAAGCGATGCGCGCGCAGGAAGCAGCGCAGGAAGCGGCAGCTCGGGCCAGTGTGATCGAGGCCATGCTGCGGCTGCAGCCGACACCTCCCGATAACCTTCCGGAAGCGACAACCGGGGACGTGCCGCCTGACGAGCGACCGTCCTAGCGACGAGGAGCGACCGATTTGGCGGACGTCCCGGTGGACCTTCTTTATGAGAATTCGGTGAACGTCCTTGCCCGGTTCACCGTGGTCACGGTATTGTCTCGGGCATGACCCAGACAACATCGACGGACCGCAGGCGCGCCATGATCTGGTGGGGCGCCGCGATTCTTGCCCTGCTCATAGGCTACATCGACCTGGCGAGAGGTGGCGAAACCATCGCGCCGATCATGCTGGTGCTCGGATACATCGTACTGGTACCCGCCGCGATCCTCAAAGGATAGAATCACGCGGAGTGTGAAGCGGCGATGATACAGTGGTCGCCCTCAGTGGCGGTGGTGAGTGCCGGACCGAGTTTTCGCAAGGCCCAAGGGAACCGCAGGACGTTCGGCATGGTACCTGAAGAGCAACAGGGATACCACAAACCGAGCGAAGCTCGGGCGAATAGCTCAGTTGGTTAGAGCGCCTGCCTTACACGCAGGATGTCGGGGGTTCGAGTCCCTCTTCGCCCATTCGTTGCATCGTTCGGTTGCATCACTGAAACGTCGGCCAGTCGCAAGGCTTGCCACGGTTATACGCTCTCGGCAAGTTCCTCAGTTCTTCATGAATCCATGAGCAGGCGCACGGCTCGTGGAACCACATCGAAATCGCCCGGTGTTCGGCCGGTTCGCAATCGGTGCTGACTCGTGCGGAGGTCTACACTTTGATGGCAAGGCATCTTCAGGCGTTCGCGTGGATCGGTTTCGCAGCGGGTAGCGTACTGACTCCGTCGCTCGCAACCGCGCAGCGAAACCAGGTACCCGATCCGAACGCGGCTCGCGTGCTCGTGGGCGTCTTCCGCGTGCCGACCTCCGAGAAGAATCTCGGGGTGCAGGTTGCCGATGCCATGCGTTCGCGCATGCGCACCGACTTCCCGTTCAAGCAGGTCTATGTGCTCGCGAAAGAGGAGGCGAACGTCCACCTCGAGGCATCGGGCTTCACGACGACCGAAGCGCTCGCGCCGCACGACATTCGCGCCCTCGCGCTGCAGGTTCGCGCTGACGAGTACATCCAGGGCACGGCGACCAAGACGCCAACCGGATTCCGCATCGAGCCGGTCATGGTCCTGGCGCGCGACAATTCGCTGGTGCAGCCTCTCGGCGTTCATGAGGGCGCCAACCTGACTGCGGCGGCAACGTCGGCGTGCAAGG